>CANQVC010000040.1 GCA_947627195.1 uncultured Bacilli bacterium | reverse complement strand
TAGCCATATTTAGGTGTTTTTTTAATGATTTCTGCATAAATTAATTTTTGTAGCACAATAACTGTCAAACTCGGGTTCTTTGACAGTTGTATTTATTAATACTTATGTTATTTATTTAAATCAACACAAAAATAAAAAATAATTTCTTTTAAAAAAAAAATATGATATAATAAACATGAATAGTCAATTAATTATTAAATTTATTAATGAATTCTCAATTGAATGGAGGATATTATGAATATTTTATGCTATGAACATATTATTCAAGAAATAATTTATTATGCTAATTATGATAAAGTACTTGGTAAAGACATAATATTATCATATACATCTATAACAAAAGAAGAAATGGAAAACATTATTTCTTCTATATCAAATGAAACATGGAAAGAAGTTATAATTCATTATTTCTATTCTCATACAAGTGATATAGGTTTACCTATATCATTAGAACAATCAGTAAAACAAAATCCATATGTTAATGAAAATATAACATTTTATAAAAACATTACTAAACAATTTATTGATGAATTATTAAAACATGATGATCCATTATTTTTTATTGATGTAGATAATACCCTAACAGATAAAGCATATTTAAGTAAAGAAAAAATAGAATTTATATCAAATTGGCATAAAAAACAAAATATCATCCTTAGCACTGGTAAAGCTCCATTTTCAATTGATGAAGTAATTAATGAATGTCAATTACAAGATAATTATTCATCAAGCTTAAATGGTTCAATTATAACCAAAAATAATAAATTTACCATGGTATCTAAAATAGGAGAAGTAAGCAAAAAACTAATTGAAGCCTTAAATAATACCAATATTACATATATAACTTATTATGAAAATATAATTCATATTGTGAAAGAAATTAGAAAAGAAGATGAAGAATTATTAAAGAAATATAGTGAATGGCATATTGATCAAAAAAAAGAAGTTGATTATAATCGAATTATTAAAATAATGACATTTATTTATGATGATAATACACCAAAACAAAAACAACAAGAAGCATTAGTTCGTAAAATAATTGAACCATATCCTAATTTAGTTTGTGTTAGAACAGCATATCATTGTTATGAAATCTTAGATAAAAATCAACATAAAGGCAATACTGTTAAAATGATATCTGAAAAGATGAATAAATATTATCGTACATCTATTGGTATTGGTGATAGCATGAATGATTTACCAATGTTAAATTATGTAGGATATCCATATATTGTATCTAATGCAAGTGATGAATTAAAATCATTTAATTTTCCAACATTAGAAAAAAATCGAAATATTGATATTGTCAATATATTAAAAAAATATGATAAATAATATGAGGTTATAATTAGTATGAAATTATCTAATTCTGAAAAAATATCTATTGCATCTTTAATTGTTACAATTATAATTGCCGCAATATCTAAAGATATAAATCCAATTATAACATGGAGTATATTACTTGCTTTTGCATTAGCAATGATTATTTATTTAACATATTTACTTATCCAAAGACATAAGAAAAGTAAATCATTAAGTAATGCTGCTGTAATAGCAAAAACTGACAAATCAATTCAATATTTAAAAAAATTAATGAATGTTAATGATAAAAGATTATCTAAAATAATCGATGTTTCAAGATTAAAAGAAACAGAAAAAATTAATAAACGAATTTTAAAACGTACAAAAGGAAGATCAGTTGATTTAGATCCTAATGATGTTAAATTACAAAAATTATTAAAACAAATAAATGAACAATTTTCTAAGACATTTTCTATAGAATCATCTTATGTAAATCGTTCAATTATAAAAGCAACACAAACATTAGATTTTGATCAATCATTTGCTTTATCAGAAATAATTATTAAACATATTTTAGATTTAGAAAGAATATTATTACAAATAGAACAATATGATTTAAGAATATCTATGGGTAAATATGTTGTTAAATATGCGACAAACGCTAATGTTATAATTAAAGGATATGTCGATTATATAGGTTGGACAAATATTCTTTTAGGAAATTATAAACAAGGAATTGAAGCAATTACTCAAGGAATAAGAATAATTGAATCAATAATTGGAACAGATAATACAATACCTGAAGGTATGAAAGAAGAAGATTATTATCACTATAAATTTTTAAAAGCTAGAGCATTAAGACATTTAAGTACTACATATTATAGTTATAGTTCTAATAATTTCAACAAGCAAGAAGTTGAAGCAGTTTATCAAATCTTAAATGAAGAAAACTTTAAAAATTACTTTTTAAAAACAAATCCTAATACTTATTATAAAATGTTAGTAGGCGTTGATAATAATTATATGTTATATCAATTTTACCAATATAAAGAACATAAAAAAGAAAATCATGGTATTAGTATTGATTTTAATAAAATGATTAATAAAATAGATGAAGATTTAGATATTGTTCGTAAAATGCCACCAAAAGAACAAGATAGACATCGTATTATTAAATTAAGTGTTCTAAAAAATCAAATTCTTCGTTCACAAAGAGTACAAAGCAAAAATGTTTATGATGCTAAAGAATTTAAAGAAGGATTAGATGAAATTAAGACAATATTTAATGCTAATATATATTTAGATGATGGATTAGAAGTATATATAAATGAAGCAGTTCAAGATTTATATGATGATGTTTTAAATATTTTAGAAAGTCAGTCAAAAGAATAAAATAAAGTCTTTTGACTTTTTTTTATTCAATTATTTTATCAAAAACTAAAAAAATTTAAAAAAAAATTAGAAAATGCTTTCACTTTTTATAAAATGGTGTTATAATAATATAGTAAACCATCAGTAAAATATATGAAAGGAAGATTGAGTGATAAATAACTGATGGGTATTCACTCAATAGTTAAAGCTATGAAGAAAAGTTTTAAATTGCTTATTTTAGTTTTAATGCTTGGTTTAGTATTTGTTTTTGTTGGATGTACTAAATCAGTAACTAAAATAACATTAAGCGGAAGTGATGAAGGCTTTGAAGGCGACAAAATTACTCTTACAGCAACTTTAGAACCTGAAGGTGCTAAAGGTACAGTTGAATGGTCTTCAAGTGACACTGAAAAAGCTACTGTTTCTAATGGTGTTGTTACTTTAATTAAAGAAGGAAAAGTAACAATTACAGCAGCTGTTGGTGATGTTAAAGGTGAAAAAGAAATTACAATTAATAAAAAACCTGTTGATGTAACAAGTGTTACAGTAACTGGTGATACAACTGTTAAAGTTGGAAATACAATCCAACTAACTGCAAATGTTGCTCCAGATGATGCAACAGATAAAACTGTAACATGGGAATCAAGTGATCCAGAGAAAGCTACAGTTGATCAAACTGGTTTAGTTACTGGTGTTGCTGAAGGTGAAGTTACAATTACTGCTAAAGCTGGTGAACAATCTGGTACATTAACAGTAACTGTTACACCTGCAAAAATAGAAGTTGAATCTGTTAAAATTGAAGGAGCTACTGAAGTACGTGTAGGAGAATCTATTCCTCTATCTGCAGTTATTACTCCAAGAAATGCAACTGAAAAAACAGTTTCATGGACATCAAGTGATCAAACTAAAGCAACAGTAAGTGAAACTGGTCGTGTTACTGGTGTTGCTGAAGGTCAAGTAACAATTACAGCTACAGTTGATGGTAAATCAGCAACTTATAATGTAACAGTTATTAGTTCTCATCCAGTTGCTATGATTGGAGAAGAAGAATATAGTACATTAGATGAAGCATTCAAAGCATTAGCTGAAGGCGATGTTTTAGATGTTATTGAATGGGCTGAGGGAACTTATACTGTATCTGCTAATAATGTTACTATTCAACCTCAAGATCCTGATAATCCAGTAGTTATCGATTGTGGTAAAATCAAATTAGCTGATAATCTTGAAGGATTAACAATTCAAAACTTTGAATTTACTGGAACAGCTCAAATTGAAGGTCCTGTAACATTCGATAATTTCAAGTTCATTAATAATAATGTTCATGATATTACTCTTAAAGGTGAATTCCAACCAGGAGGTAAAAATAATACTCAACATGTTGCATTTATGAATATGTATTCATTAACATCTGGTCCTATCCAAGGAAATCTTACTGTTAAAGGTAATAATTTTGAAAATATGGCTTGTTTAGTTTTATATTGTGGTAGAACTGGTGATAACAAGAAAACATTAATTACTGAAAATACATTCAAAAATATTGCTATTACTTCTATCAACCAAAATGGTGGATATAATAATGGTACATTAGAAATTACTCACAATGTATTTGAAAATGAAGAAGGAAAAGAAGGATATGGTGCACTTAACTTACGTTCAATTGGTGCAGAAGCTGGACATGAAGAACATATTATTATTGAATGGAATACATTCAAAAATATAGGTAAAGAAGGATTTACTCCTACAGAAGGTCATCCAGGATCATGTGTAATTAGTTGTGATGCATATCAAGAAAATCAAGGTAATGTAGTTATTCGTTACAATGAATTTGTTGATTGCTTAAATGGTATATTCCTAAGAGATAATGGTGATAACAAAGGTCAAAATACTAATGATTATTACTGCATGATTTCATACAATTTATTCAAAAATATTTCTGGATATATTGCTCGTGGTGATTCAGGATTTCGCCGTAATCAATTAGAACATAATGCATATGTTGATGAAACTGGTGCAGCTTTAGGACCAGATGTAATTGCTGAAAAAATTTATGATGTTAAATCTAATACTGATGAATTAGGAACAGAAGAAAATTATAAAGCAGCTGTTGGTCTAATTAAAGTTGGTATTTCTATTAATGGTACTTATTATGAAAGCTTTGCAGCAGCATTAGAAGCAGCTCAAGATGGTGATACAATTGTTTTAGATTCTGGTGCTGATATTCAAATAACTTCTAATCTTACAATTAATAAGAGTATTACAATTTCTGGTCCAAACAAAGATGTAAGACCAGGTGAAGAAAGATTTACTGAAGCAGTTATTACTGTAGCAGATGATTATTCAATTATTTTAGGAGCTGATAACATCGTATTTGAAGGTGTTGAGATTACATGTACAGGTCAATATCCAAAGACATTCCAATATGAAAAAATTGAAAACTTCACATTAAGAAATTGTTATTTATATAAAACAAATACAGTTTTAAAATTTAAAGCTGATGATGAAGCTAGTTCATCTATTAAAGGTAAAATTTTAATGGAATATAATGTATTTGAAAGTGTTACTCAATTCATTGTATGGATTTCTAAACCTACAGGTAAAGATCTTGAAGAATTCTCATATCATCACAATTCTTTAATTGGATCAAAGACTTTATATGTAGGTATTGGTGGAGCATTCCGTTTCAGATCTGAAAATGTTAATTTAAAAATTAATATTTTAAGTAATACATTTGAAAATTGTAATCTTTCAGGTGGAGATAACAGTTGTATGTTTGAAATAGATCATGGAAATGCAACTATTCGTTTCAATGTATTTAAAGCAAGCTTAACATCTAGATTATTTGTTGCATCTTCTAACAAAGCTGAAACTAGTAATTTAGATGATAACTTAGTTATTGATTCTGAAGGTCAAGTAGTTACATCTATTGATGGATTCACTGGAAAACTTTCTGAATCATTAGAAGCAATGCAAGCAGAAGAAGCAAAATTTTATACACCAGATACTGAAAAATCTACAGCTGAATAATATTTTGTGATAACAAAAGTGGTAAGATTGTCTTTTAATCTTATCACTTTTTTGTCGTGTTTTAATATATTATTAATATAAGAATAAAAATAATAAAAAAATTGTAAAAAAACACGAAAGTGCTTTCATTTTTTAAAAAAACATGTTATAATATATATGTAAAACGCTGACAGAAAAATATAGGAAGGATAATTGAGTGATAATTAATGTCAGTGCAAAATCACTCATAGGTTTTAAAATGAGAAAAAGTTTTAAAATGCTTGTTTTAGTATTGATGCTAGGACTTTTAGTAGCTGTTGTCGGCTGCTCAAAACCATCAATTACTAAAATTACACTTAGTGGTGACGACTCTGGTGTTGTTGGTGGAACTATTACATTAACAGCAACAATTGAACCTACTGATGCTAAAGGTACTTTAACATGGGAATCTAGCAATACAGCAGTTGCAACAGTTGATAATAATGGTGTTGTCACATTATTAGCAAATGGTGAAACTACCATCACAGTTAGTTGTGGTGAAGTAAGTGATTCTAAAAAAATTACAGTTAATGATGCTGTTAAACGTGTATCTGTAACTGGACCAACAGTTGTTACAGTTGGTCAAGAAGCTACATATATAGCAACAGTTGAACCTGAAACTGCTAATCAAACAGTTTTATGGAGCTCAAGTGATTCTTCAGTTTTAATTGTTGATCAAACAGGTAAAGCCCAAGGCGTTGCTAAAGGCTCTGCGGTTATATCAGCAACAGCTGGTGATTTAACAGCTACTTTTGATGTTACTGTTTCTGAAGGAATTACTATTAAAATAACAGGTGAAACAACAGTTAACGTTGGTGAAACTACTAAATTAACAGCAACAATTGAACCTGCTGAATTAGCAGCTGGTAAAGACATTACTTGGTCAACAAGCGATGAAACAACAGCTACAGTAAGTCCTAATGGTGTTGTTACAGGTGTTAAGAAAGGTAAAGTTACAATTACTGCAACAGCTGGTGAAGATAATGCATCTGTTGAAGTAACAGTAAATGAAGTACTAGTTACTGGTGTAACAGTAAGTGGTGAAACTGAAATTCCTGATGGTAAAACTTTACAATTAACAGCAAATATTACTCCAGAAAATGCTTCAAATAAAACAGTTGCATGGAGTTCAAGTGATGAAGCAAAAGCTACAGTTGATGATAATGGTTTAGTTACAGCTAAAGGTGCAGTAGGTGATAAAGTAACTATTACTGCAACAGTTGGTACAGTTCAAGGTAGTATTGAACTTACTATTATTGCATATGCAGCACAACCTAAATTAGATCTTACTTGTGAAGATTATAATGTAGCTAACTATAATGTTGGTGCAACAATGCAATTAAATAGTAAATATGGACCTACTTTAAAACGTGGTTTATATTGGGGTACATTAGGTATTACATATAATGCTGAATTAAAACAATATGTTGTTACTGAAAAATTAATTTCAGGTGATTCTACTTCTGATACATTAGCTTCATGCGATTTTACTCTTGCATATTTTGAAGAATATTCTCAATATTCAACAATAAATGATGGTGTAGCTGTTGGCGATATTATTGTTTTACCTGCTGGATTAGAACATCAAGGAAAACAAGCAGGAGCAAATGTTGCACTTAAAGTATTTGCTGCATCTGATGTTGCATTTTTAGAAGATGTTACATTACCAGTTGCTTATATTGGTGATCAACCTTATATGACATTAGAAAATGCATTAGCAGCATTACAAGAAGATCAAACTCTTGAATTAATGAACTATGAATTTGGTGCATTTGCTATTGATAAACAAAATGTAACAGTTAAATCATATAGTGGTAATGCTAAAGCAATCGTTAATGATAAAATTACTATTGCTGCTGAAACAAATGGTGTTACAATTGATTCATTAGAATTAGTAGGTCTTGGTCAAGTTTATTGTGCTGGTAAAATTGATAAATTAACATTCAAAAACAATTATGCTCATGATATTACTCTAGAACCTGGAAGTTTTCTAAGTGATAAAGAAAATCCAAATAGTAAAGTTTATTATTCGCCTAATACTAGATTAGATCCAAATGCCGTTTTGGATTTATATACTGGTGATGGTTCAGATGTTATCGGTGATATTACAGTTACTGGTAATACATTTACTAACATTTCAACAACTGCAGTAGGTATTGACCGTACAACTGAAGGCAAAACAGTTCTAATTGATGGCAATAAATTCATAGATTACGCAATATTTGCTATTCGTCAAGATGGTGGATATAATAGTGGAACTGTTAAAATAACAAATAATGAATTCACTATTAATGAAGGTAAAAGTGCTCCAAGTGCTATTGGCTTCCGTGCATATAGTGCTTATTCAAATAAACATGAATACATAATTATTGAAAATAATACATTTACTAATATTGGTGATGATACTCCAGAACCTGGTGAATATCCTGGATCTGCTGTTATCACAGCATCAACATTCAATGATAAACATGTTGAATTCACAATTAGATTTAATAAATTTATTGATTGTGGAAATGTTATGTATTTAAGAAACAATGGCGCAACAGCAACTACTTGGAAAGCAGATATTTCTTATAACTTATTTAAGAATATTTCTGGATATATTTATAAAGCAGGATTAACACCTGCTCAAGAAACTGCAAGTGATAAATCATCAGCTGTAAGTTTAGCTGTATTTGATGGTAATGCTTTCCTTAATGAAGAAGGCGTAACATTAACAGCTGACGAAATTGCTGCTAAAGTATTCCATGTTGCTCAAAATATTAACAATTTTGCAACAGAAAAAGAATTAGATGCTGCAATTGACCAAATGAAAAACCCTGGTCGTTTCTTAGTTGGTAAAGAAAGATATTCTACACTTCAAGAAGCATTAGAACATGTTGAAGCAAATGGAACAATTACAGTTGAATCTGTTGAAGTTGAAATTGCTGAAAATATTACAATTGATAAATCTGTAACTATTACAGGTCCTAATGCAGCAACTCCTGCAACTGCTGAATCAAGAGAATCAGAAGCACTTTTAAAATTTGGTGAAAATGCAATTGTTGTTATTGCTGCAAGTAATGTAACAATTCAAGGTATGGCATTAAAAGGTGCAGGTGAACTTCAATTATTCCAATACAAAGGTGAAGTTGAAAACTTTACATTAAAGAACAATTACTTTGAAACATTCAATGCAATTTTAAAATCTAGTGAAAAGAATGTAGATAAAATCAAAGGTAAAATAATTTATGATAATAATTATTTCAATGATTTAGGTCAATTCTTTGCATGGGTTCAAGCAGAAGAAGATGCCGGATTAACAGAAGTTCAAATAACTAACAATGTTATAACTAATGCTCATTCAATGAGTGTTGGTACAATGGGAGCTCTTAAACTTTTAGGTGCTGAATCTACAGTCAAAGTTACAGCTACTCATAACTTATTTGATGAAAGCAATCCAAAGAATGGTATCTTCAATGTTGTAAGTCCTAATGCATCATTAACAGTAAGATTTAATACATTCAAGAATATGGCAGTTAACAACGTTATTAGTGCTGATAACAAAGCTACAGTTAATGCTGATGATAACCTATTCTTAGATGCTGATGGTAACCCTATAACTACTGTTGAAGGATTCCCTGGAAAAGTTTCTGCTTCAAAAGAAGAAATGGAACAAGCTGAATATATCGCTAATTTAACATATGATGCTGTTTGTGATGAATTCTTAGCTGATTTAAATAAATTCTCTAATCAAAAAATGAGTAAATCAAACTTCTTTGGTGGAAGTTATGTATTAAATAACACATGGGAAACAACTGGTATTTGGGCATTCTTCCAAAGTGCTGAATATGGTGAAAAATGGGCATTCTTATTAGAATATGTTCAAGCACAACGTGCAAAAGCTGAATTAGAAGAATTAAGCGCTGCAACTGATAAAGTTTATGTTCGAGCTGAATTCCATAAATTATTAAATAAGACAAATGAAGCACCAAAATCAGGAGATAATGCCTATGAAGGCTCTGACTATTCAACAGAAGAAGTTCAACAAGAATTATTCACTAAATATCATCCATTAACTAAAACAGCTGAATAATTTTTAAAAATAAAAGTACATAATTAATGTAATACATTATTATGTACTTTTTTATATTTTAATTTTTTAATATTTTTAAGAAAAAATTGGATTAACAAAAATGAAAATATTGCATAAAATAATAATAGAAAGCTAAAAAAATGAAAATTTATTCGAAAATGCTTTCATATTTATTGAAAACGTGTTATAATATCATTGCATATCACTGACAAAAAATAGAGGAAGGATAAATTGAGTGATATTATAAGTCAGTGATAAATCACTCATTGGTTTTAAAATGAAAAAAAGTTTTAAAATGTTAATCTTAGTAATGATGCTAGCACTTCTATTCGTTGCTGTTGGTTGTACTAAACCAAAAGATCCATCACTTACTAAAATTACATTAAGTGGTGATGACTCTGGTCTTGTTGGGGAAACCATTACTTTAACAGCTACACTTGAACCTGCAGATGTTGAAGTTACTCTTACATGGGAATCTAGCAATACAGAAGTAGCAACAGTTTCTAATGAAGGAGTTGTCTCACTATTAGCAAAAGGTGAAACCACAATCACAGTTAGTTCTGGTGAAATTAAAGATTCTAAAAAAATAACAGTTGAAGAACCTAAACCACAACCAGAACCAGATAAATTAACAGTTAAAATTTCTGGTAACAATGAAGTTAACATTGGTGAAACAATTAAGTTAACTGCTAGTATTACTCCAGTTGAACAAGCATATGGTAAAGATGTTGTTTGGTCATCTGATGATAATCAAACAGCTACAGTTAATAACAATGGTGTTGTTACTGGTGTTAAAGCTGGTAAAGTTACAATTACTGCAACAGTAGATGATGCAAGTGATTCAATTGAAATTACAGTTAATGAAGTTCCTGCAACTGCAATTGAAATCACATCTGCTGATGATGCAACTGAAGTTCAAGTTGAAAGAACTTTACAATTATCTATAGTTTTTACTCCAGCAAATGCATCAAATAGAAACGTTACTTGGGAATCAAGTGATGATACAAAAGCTACAGTTGATGCAACTGGTTTAGTAACTGGTGTTGCTGCAGGCGATGTTACAATTACTGCAAAATTAGGTACATTATCAGATACATTTGATATTACAGTTCTTCCAACAGAAGCTGAACCTAAATTGTCTTTAGTTGCTGATGAATATAATATTGGATTATGGAGTTCAACATATAAAGAACACATCTTATTATATACTGGTGCATTTACAGGTACAAAGACAACAAAATGGGGAGATAGAGTTGGTATTGACTGGGATGAAGAAAAAGGTCAATATGTAGTTGCTGAAATTTTAGCATCTGGTGTTGATGATAGTGCAACAATTAAAGGACATGACTTCGTATTATTAATTTGTGAAGATAATGGTACAGATTATAAAGATTGTGACTTAAAAACAAATCTTGCTGTTGGCGATTTTGTTACAATCCCTGTATCTATTAAATTAGCTGATCCATCAAGTACAGCTAATGTTACTGTTAAATTCTATTCACCAGCTGAAGCAGAAAATCTTCCAGAAGTTATCGAAAAAGCAGTTTATATTGGTGAAACTGGTTATGATACAGTAGCCGATGCTATCGCTGCTATGAAAGAAAATGATGTTGTTAAATTCAATGGTGGTGAAATTACATCTGCAACTATTAATGTTAACAATGTAACATTAAAAGGTTATGGAACAAAAGTTACTGGTAAGATCACTCTTGGTGAAAATACTACTGGTGTTACAATTGATAGTTTTGAATTTACAGGATTAGGTCAAGTTGAATGTACTCAATCTGTTTCAAAATTCACATTCAAAAATAACAATGTTCATGATATTACAATTGAAGCTGGAACATATGCTCCAACAAAAGCATCTGATTCACAAGCAGTTGTTCATTTCTATTGTAATGGCACAGTTTCTGAATTAGTTGTTACTGGTAATACATTCAAAAATGTATCTTGCTTCGGTATTGTAGTTGCTAATTTTGCAGCTGAACAAACAAGTAAAATCAGTAATAATAGTTTCTTAAATATGGCTACAGGTAGTATCAAACAAGAAGGTAGCAATAACAATGGTACATTAGAAATCACAGGCAATACATTCAAAAATGATGCATTAGAAACTGGATATGTTGGTATCTTATTTAGAATTATTGGTCCTGGTGAAAATGAAAAAGAAAATATTAAGATTGAAAATAATACATTCACAAACATTGGTAAAACAATTGACCCAGTTGATGGATATGGAACAAGTGGTGCTATTATCTCGGCATCATTTAGAGAAAAAGCTGGATCTGTTCTAACAATTTCAATTAAATATAATGAATTTGTTGGTTGTGATAATGGTATTTATTTAAGAGATAATGGTGGAACACCTGAAATGTGGGTATCTAACATTCAATTAAACTTATTCCAAGACATTGCTGGATATTGCTTCCATGGTGAAACTGTTACTGGAAAAGGTCACAGAAATGCCTTAAAAGGTAATGCATTCTTAGATAAAGATGGTAAAACATTAACAGCTGATCAAATCAATGCAAAAGTTCTTGAAGCTAAAGAAAATGTTAATAACTATAGTTCTAAGAAAGAATTAACAGCTGGTATCGATGAAGATAAGAACCCTAAACGTTTTGTTGTAGGTAGTGAAAGATATGCTACACTTGCTGAAGCATTAGAAAAAGTTGAAGACAAAGGTACAATTACTGTTGGATCTGTTCGCTTTGACATTGCTGAAACTATTACAATTAATAAGAGTGTAACAATTGTTGGTCCAAATGCTGAAACTGCTTCTTCAAAAGCTGATAGAGCAATTGAAGCTGAATTTAAATTAGCTGCAGGTGCAAAAATCATTATTGCTGCAAACGATGTAACATTCAAAGGTATTAAATTTGAAGGTGTTGGTGAAGCTCAATTATTCCAATTCAAAGGTGAAGTTGAAAACTTTACATTAACTAATAATGTATTTAATACATTCAATACAATCTTACGTTCTTCTGAAGATGACGCAAATAATAAGATTAAAGGTAAATTAGTATACGATAATAACGTATTTGAAACTTTAACTCAATTCTTTGCATGGGTTCAAGCTACAGAAGATGGTGGATTAACTGAAGTTCAATTAACTAACAATGTTGTAACTGGTGCAACATCATTAAATGCTGGTCTTTCTGGTGCATTAAAACTTTTAGGTGCTGAATCTACAGTTAAAGTTACAGCAAAGAAGAATTTATTTGATGGAATCAATCCAGTAAATGGTATCTTCAATGTTGCAAGTCCTAAAGCATCATTAACAGTAAGATTTAATACATTCAAGAATATGGCAGTTAACAATGTTATTAGTGCTGCTAACCAAGCTACAGTTAATGCTGATGATAACCTATTCTTAGATGCTGAAGGTAATATTGTAACAACAGTTGAAGGATTCCCTGGAAAAGTTTCCGCAACTCAAGAAGAAATGGATTATGCAATTTACATTGATGAATTATGTTATGCAGTAGTTGTTGATGAATTCTTAGCAGATTTCAAGAAATTCTCTGGTAAATCATCATTAACTAAAGAAGGATTCTTTGCAGGTACATGGATGGCTGATGCAGATGTTCCTGTAAAAGGTATCTGGGCATTCTTCCAAAGTGCTGAATATGGTGAAAAATGGGCATTCTTATTAGAATATGTTCAAGCACAACGTGCAAAAGCAGGATTAGAAGCATTAAGTGAAACAACTGCTCAAGCTAGTATTCGTGCTGAATTCCATAAATTCGTTAATGGTACTAATACACCACCACAAGAAGGTTTTGATGGCTCTGACTATTCTAAACCAGAAGTTCAACAAGAATTAATGGATAAATATCATCCATTAACAAAGAAAACAGAAGCAGAAGAAGCAACTCCTGCTGAATAATCTAAAAAAAGAAGTACATGATACATATTATTATGTACTTTTTTTAGGCAAAAATTTCAAAATTACCATTCCAACTTCATTTTACTACCCCCCTAAAAATTGCGTCTAAATCGCTTACATTGAAAAAATAATTTACAAATTAATTGAGAAGTGATATAATGAAAATATCCAAGATAGTTAGTTATGTCACATAAAATTATCCCTTGGAAGAAATGGAGAACATATGAAAAATAAGTATTTGTGCGATGTTTATGAAGCAGTTAAAAAAAGAAATCCAAATGAAAGTGAATATCTTCAAGCAGTTTATGAAGTATTAGCTTCATTTGAAGATTATGTTAGTGAACATCCAGAATTAGAAAAGAATGGTGTATTGGAAAGATTTGTTGAACCTGAACGCTTTATACAATTTAGAGTTCCATGGGTTGATGATAAAGGGAAAGTACAAGTAAATCGTGGATTTAGAGTACAATATTCTTCCGCAATCGGTCCATATAAAGGTGGTATTCGTTTACATCCATCTGTTAATGCAAGTATTATTAAATTTTTAGGTTTTGAACAAACTCTAAAAAATTCATTAACTGGTCTTCCAATGGGTGGTGGCAAAGGTGGAAGTGATTTTGATCCTAAAGGAAAAAGTGATAATGAAATCATGCGCTTTTGTCAAAGTTTTATGACAGAATTGTATCGTCATATTGGTGCAGATACAGATGTACCTGCAGGTGATATCGGTACAGGAGCTCGTGAAGTAGGTTTTATGTATGGACAATATAAAAGAATTCGTAATGAATTTACAGGTGTTCTAACAGGAAAAGGATTAAGTTTTGGTGGATCATTAGCAAGACCTGAAGCAACAGGATATGGAGTATGTTATTATACAAACAAAATGTTACAAGTAATGAAAAACACTTCATTTGCTGGTAAAAAAGTAGTTATATCAGGATCTGGTAATGTTGCAATTTATGCATTACAAAAAGCAACCCAATTAGGAGCAACAGTTGTAGCTATGAGTGATTCGTCTGGTTATATATATCAACCAAAAGGGTTAGATTTTGCTACTATCAAAGAATTAAAAGAAGTAAAAAGACAAAGAATTAGTGAATATTTATCATATGATAAAGAAGCAAAATTCGTAGCTAATTCTAAAGATATATGGAAAATACCATGCGATATTGCTTTACCTTGTGCAACACAAAATGAACTTGATTTAGATTGTGTTAAAGAATTAGTTAAAAATGGTGTAATTGCTCTTGCTGAAGGTGCTAATATGCCATGTACATTAGAAGCAACAGAATACTTAATTCAAAATAAAATCTTATATGGACCAGCTAAAGCTGCCAATGCTGGTGGCGTAATGGTATCAGGGTTTGAAATGAGTCAAAATTCAATGCGCTATGGTTGGACATTTGAAGAAGTAGATCAAAAATTAAAAAATCAAATGGAACAAATATTCTTAAATGTTTATGAATGTGCAAAACATTATGGAAATGAATATGATTCTGTTAAAGGAGCAAATATAACAGGATTCAAGAAAGTTGCTGAAGCAATGATTGCTCAAGGAATAGTTTAATTATAAAAGCCAAAATAAACCCTTAAATATTCTTTTAAATCGTTTTTTCAATGTGTGATGTAAAACAAATTAATGTAAAATATATTTCTAATCTGAATGAACTTTTATTAAAACAATGAAAAGAGGCAAAAAAGTGCGAAACTTCATTCAAAAAAAATATCAAAGAGAAATAGAATCAGGATCAATGTTAGAAGCAAGTAAAATACTTGAAAAATATGATAATGTAATCAATTTTTCTATTGGTGATCCAGATCTTCCAACACCTGACATAGTTTTAAAAGAAACAAGCAAAGATTTATTTAATGGATATACACATTACACCCATCCTTTAGGAATGATTGAATTAAGACAAGAAATTCAAAAAGAATTTTTTGAAGAATTTAATACAAAAGTAGAAATTCCTGAAATAATTGTCACAACAAGTGCTAGTCATGGATTATTCTTAGCTTGTTCAGCACTTATTGATCCAGGGGATGAATGTATTGTATTTGATCCATATTTTACATCTTATGCTCAAGTTATTTTTCATTGTGGTGGAAAGTTAATATCAGTTCCAACATTTGAAGAAGAAAAATTTGCTGTAAATGAAGAAAGATTAAGAAAAGCAATAACAAATAAAACTAAAATAATAATAGTTAATACACCATGTAATCCAACAGGTGCTTGTTTTGATGAAAAAACATTAAAAATGATTGCCTCAGTTGCAATTGAAAATGATTTAATTGTTATTGCTGATGATATATATACAATTTATACCTATCAACAACCTTTCCAAACAATGCTTACTATTAAGGAAATGAAAGATAGATTAGTAGTATTAAGAAGTTTATCAAAAGATTATTGCATGTCGGGATTTAGAATTGGTTATGCTATTGCACCAATTGATATCATTGATGCCATGAATAGAGTCAATGAAAGTTGCATATATAGTGCACCATCAATATCACAACGTGCAGCATTACATGCCCTAAGACATCGTCATGAATTTCAAACACAAATTCGTAATACTTTTTATGAAAGAGCAAAATATGTTTATGAAAGAATAAAAAAGATTCCATATTTAAGTGTTCTAGAACCAAGTGGAAGTATATATTTATTCATTAATATTAAAAAAACAAAATTAACTTCCAAAGAATTTTGCGATACTTTCTTAAAAAGATATCAATTACTTTTCTTAGCTGGATCTATTTTTGGTAAATATGGTGAAGGTTATGTTAGAATGGCTTTAATTGTTCCAATCCCTATTTTAAAAGAAGCATTTGATCGTTTAGAAAAAGATCCTTTTATTTAATATATATTAATATTTTGGTTATAATATATTTATGATGAAAAGGAAATTAATAAGAACAATAAAAAAGATATTAACATATTTTATATTTTATGGATTAATAGGATGGATATTTGAAACAATCTTATATTTTATAAAAACTAAATCTTATGTTGATCGTAGTATATTACATATACCGTTTCTTATTACATATGGTTTAGGTGCAGTTCTTATTTCTTTAGTCTTTTTTGATGATGATCATGAAATATATAATATTGCTATAGTTTCTAGTATTATACTTACAATATATCAATTAATATTATCTTATTTAATTGAATGGATATTTAAGATAAAATATTGGGATTATAGTAATTTAGAATTTAATTTTCAAGGTAGAATTTCTTTATTAATATCTATTATATATATGGTTATTTCTGTGTTAATTATTAAAAAAATAAATCCATTATTAAATAGAATAATTAAAAAATATCGAATGAATAAGATTTATACAATTTGTTTAATCTTATTCGGTTCTATAATTATAATTGATTTTATTTTAGTTGTATATCAGTCCGTTTTACATTAATCAACACATTTAATGTTTTTATAATACATTTAATCACATTGCATTTGCTTTTTTACTTGAAATATGGTATAATCAACCCATTGAAAGGATAATTATATGATTAAAGTTTTAAAATATATTGTCTTAGGACTTGTTCAAGGGATTGCGGAAGTATTACCTATTTCATCTAGTGGACATTTAATAATTGTTGAAAATCTTTTTAATGCTCAAGATGATAATTTAGCATTTGAAATATTTCTTCATTTAGCAAGTTTAATTGCTATTTTATTCTTCTTAAGGAAAAAGTTGTGGGCATTAATTAAAGGTTTTTGTTTATATTTATTCCGTAGAAAAGAAGAATATAAATTAGAATTTAAATATGGAATAATGGTTATCATATCAACAATTCCTGTTGTTATCTTTACTTTATTATTTAAAGATTTAATTGATAAAGTTAATGGAACTCTTTGGGTAGTTGGTTTATTACTAATGGTTAATGGAGTTGTATTGTGGACTTTATCTCATATTAAAGGAACAAGGAAAAAAGAAGAACTAAATTATTTAGATGCTCTTGTAATAGGATGTGGACAATGCTTTGGAATATTTCCAGGCATATCAAGAAGTGGCTCTTGTTTATGTGGAGCATTTACGAGAAAAATAGAAAAAGAAACAGCAGCAGATTATGCATTCATTTTATTCATTCCTGCTGTATTAGGAGCTACAGTTCTAGAATTTACTCATTTTAGTGAAATATCAATTGATACATCAATGTTAGCACTTTATGGAATTAGTTTTATTGTTGCAATGGTTACCACTTATTTTTCATTTGTTTTACTTCTAAAAGTAATAAGAAAAGGTAAATTAAGTTGGTTTGGATATTATTGTTTAGCAATTGGTTTATTTACTTTTATTTATGGACTTGTTAAATAGAGGGATATCATGTCAATAATAAAAGATAAATTATTTGATTTTCTAAAAGGAATTGCTATGGGTATTGCTAATATCATTCCTGGATTTAGTGGTGGTACAATGGCAGTAATATTAAAAGTATATGATAAGTTTTTATATGCTTTGGGTAATTTTTTTAATCATCCAATTATTGTTATAAAGAAAGTATGGTCATTATTTTTAGGAATAGTAGTAGGAATAGTTTTAGGAGCAGTAACGATTGTGAAACTTCTAGAAATATTTCCTGTTCCAACGATGCTTTTCTTTGTGGGACTTATTATAGGTTCCATTCCTAGTATTTTTATAGATGCAGGTGGATTTAAAAAATTAACAATAAAAGATATAATTGCTTTTATCGTTGCTATAATAATATTAGTAGGTTTACCTTTCTTACAAGGTAATGATAGTGGACAACATAATATTAATTTTGTAACATTTATATTAGTATTTATATTTGGTGTTGTTTGTAGCAGTGCAATGGTAATACCTGGTGTTAGTGGATCTCTTGTATTAATGGCATTTGGTTATTATACATTTTTAATGGAACATGTAAATGTATTAATTAAAGATTTAACTCATTTTACATTTGATAATTTCTTAAATAGCTTTTTAATTGTTTTAGTATTTGGTATAGGCGCTATAATTGGTATGGTATTTGTTTCCAAACTAATATCATGGTTATTAAAGAAATATCCTAAAATAGTTTATTTTGCCATTTTAGGTTTATTGTTTGCTTCACCATTTTCCATAATATATGCAGTTGTTCAAGAATATAATGAACAAGTTATAGCAACAAGTCCATTAAGTTGGATAATAGGTGTGTTATTCCTAGCAATCGGGGCATTCCTTGCAGGATTTTCATCTATTTATGAAAAACATATAAATAAAAACAAAATAAACAATCAAGAAGAAATAGAAAATAATAGTGATAATTGAACCACATTTTTACTTATAAAATAATACAATATGAATTTATCATAATATAATAACAAAATGTAAAATTTTTTTTAAAAATTCAAACTTTTAAAAATTAATTCTTGACTATGATGAAAAAAAATGATATAATAAGTAAGCATTGTGGTAATGGTCTCGTGGTGTAGTGGTTAACATGCCAGTCTGTCACACTGGAGATCGCGGGTTCAAGTCCCGTCGAGACCGCCAGTTATCATTGTGCGCCAGTAGCTCAATTGGATAGAGCGTTTGGCTACGGACCAAGAGGCTGTGGGTTCAAGTCCTATCTGGCGTACCATTAAAGTAACGGGAAATAGCTCAGCTTGGTAGAGCGCTTGGTTTG
>CANQVC010000039.1 GCA_947627195.1 uncultured Bacilli bacterium | reverse complement strand
AATATTAAAAAAATCCCTTACTTATTGATCAGTAAGGGATTTGTCGCATAATAACTGTCAAACTCGGGTTATATCACTTTTTTTATTTTCATGTAAATATATTTATAAAAATTTGTTATTAAATATATTTATATATTTTATGTTAATTTAGTCAAACGATCAATAATAACTTGTAATTGATTATTTCTTGTATCTGTTTTACATTCTCCATAATAAATATTACCAACTATTAATATAGGTTGATATTGTTTATAAGCTAAACTAAATAAAACAGCAGAGATATTATTTGTATCATCATGAATATCTAAAAAAGCCATTTTTTCATTATTCTTAGTTTGAATTTCTTTAATACGATCAATTGTAAATAAAATAATATATCTTCTACCATCAACTAAAGAAATTAAATCAGTCATATTTTTTTCTTTCTTTAATGATTGATATGGTAAAAATAAATTATATTTTAAATTAAAACCTAAAGCTTCTTTTTCATGAAAACTAATTTCTTCAAATGTATATTCTTCTTCATTATAATTAATTTCTAATAAACGATTACCTAATGAATTAACATAAAAAGATTTTTCTAAAACTTCATCATAGATATTGACAAGACTTTTTCTAGAATGATGAAAACAATCAAAACTACCAGCATATATTAAATTAATAACCATTCTTTTAGTTAGAAAGTTTTTTGTGCGATAAACAAAATTTTCAAAACTTGTAAATTGTCCTTTTTCTCTTTCTTTTAAAATTTCTTTTACTGCAACATTTCCAACATTAGTTATACCCAATAATGAATAATAAATACCTTTATTTTTATAAACAAATCCTTCATCACTTTCTTGAATAGATGGGGGAAATATTTCAAGATTTCTCTTTTTACATTCAATGACATATTGTTGCAAAGAAGAAACACTACCAATACTATTTGTCATTAATGCTGACATAAAGCAAGGAAAATAATAAGTTTTTAAATAAGCCATCCAATAGGCAATTAAACTATAACTAACAGCATGACTTTTATTAAATCCATAATTTGCAAATTTTTCAATATAATCATATATTTCATTTGCTAGTTTTTCATTATATCCTTTACTAATTGATGCACTAACAAATTTAGTTCTTTCTTTTTCTAATACATCAGCTTTTTTCTTTGATACAGCTCTTCTTAAAATGTCTGCTTCTCCTAAGGTGTATCCAGCAAAAGTTCTGGCTATTAACATAATTTGTTCTTGAAAAACAATTGTTCCATAAGTTGGCGCTAAAATATCTTTTAAATCAGGATGTAATATTTCATATTTTTCACCAAACTTCCTATTAACAAACAAAGGAATCATTTGCATTGGTCCTGGACGATATAATGATACAGCATGAATGATATCAGTAAATGAAGATGTTTTTAAATCTCTTAACACTTTTCGAATACCATCTGATTCAAATTGAAATATTCCTGTTGTATCTCCTTTTCTAAATAATGTATATACATTATGATCATTTAAATTTAAATTAGATAAACTAATTTTAGTATTATATCTTTTTTTAACTTCATCAAGTACTTGATGAATAATATTTAAGTTTCTCAATCCTAAAATATCCATTTTTAATAAACCTAAAGATTCTAAGTCACTTGCTTCATATTGGGTTTGATATAATCCATTCATACCACTTTGTAATGGAGTGTAATGATTTAATTCACAATCAGCCATAATAATACCTGCGGCATGAGTTGAATAATTTCTAGGAAGTCCTTCTATTTCACAAGCTAAAGATAATAAATTATTAATAATTGGATCACATTCCATTAGTCGTTTTAAAGAATCTGATGATGAAATAATTTCCCCTAATGAAGGAGCATTTGGACCCATATTAGATGGCACATATTTCATTACTTCTTTTAATCTAATTTCATCAACAGCCATAACTCTAGCAACA
Source organism: uncultured Bacilli bacterium (assembly GCA_947627195.1). Classification (GTDB taxonomy): domain Bacteria; phylum Bacillota_I; class Bacilli_A; order ML615J-28; family CAG-698; genus CAKOMG01. Next base: position 18,680 of record CANQVC010000039.1, on the reverse strand, counting down.
TCACGAATGGCAAGACGAGCTTTCAATGTACCGAATGTGGTAATATGCGCAACTCTTTCTTTACCATATTTTTGCCCAATATATTTAATAACTTCATCACGACGATCATCAGGAATATCAACATCAATATCTGGCATACTTATTCTTTCGGGATTTAAAAATCTTTCAAATAACAAATCATAATAAATAGGGTCAATATCAGTTATTCCTAAAGCATAACTTACTAAGCTACCACCAGCACTACCACGTCCTGGACCAACTAATATATCATTCGTTTTCGCATATCTAACATAATCAAAAACAATTAAGAAATAATCCGAAAAACCCATTTTTTTAATAATTTCTAATTCATAATTAAGACGATTTTGATATATATTTAGATTAAATGATTCTTTTCTTTCCCATTTTTGTTTTAAACGTTTATTTAAACCTACTTTACAAAGTTCTTCAAGATATAAATTACTATCATTTATTCCATATTTTGGAAATTTATATTGGTGAAAAGTAATTTTAAAAGAACATTTATTACTAATAACATTAGTATTTTCAATTAGTATTGGATATTTAGAAAATAAATTAAATGCATCATTTGCGGATATCATATAACTATTTTCTTCTTGTTCGGTTAATTCATAATGGTTTATACCTAAATCAATTGCTCTTAAAGTTGCATAAACTTCTTTATCTTTTTCTTTAAAATATAATGTTTTATGAATCCCAACAACATTAATATGATTATTTATGCAATATGACATTATATTATCAATTTCATTTTTCATGGCCTTAGTTTGTAAATCTAAGCCAATATAAAATTCATCAAATATATTTTGATATTGTTTAATTAGTTCTTCAACATTGAATAAATCTTTTTTAAACCAATATTGCATTATTTCATTTTCTAAACATGGTGTTATAGCTAATATACCATCTTTATATGGAATAATATCTTTTAAATTTAATTTAGAATTTAATGAAGATAGAGTAGCAATTTCCATTAAATGGTGATAACCAACTTCATTAAGAGCATATAGTAATAATAAATTAGGTTGATGATTATTATCTATAAGAGGAAGTAAGAAACCAATAATAGGATGGACATTATTATTCTCACAAATTTGGTAAAATTTAATGACGCCATGCATTCCTTGGTCAGTAATAGCAATTGAAGATATATTATCTTCTTTCATTTTATTTGCTAATTTCTTTAATGATATTCCTGAAGATAATAAAGAATATTCTGTTTTAAGATATAAATTAACAAATTGTTTATTAGAAATTGGGGGATTTGATAAATTATTCATATTTTACTTCACTCTCTTGCTTGATTAAAGTATACCACAATTTATTTTATTTTTAAATAAAAAAAGTAAAACGCCTCTAAATTTTATAAAAAATTATAAATTAGATTTGTTTTACTTATAACTACATAAGGTTATTTAGCTTTTTTTAATTTCATTTTTTTCTTATTCTTTTTTAGAAAAACAGCAATACAAAATATAATACCACCTAAAAATATTCCAACAATAATATAACCAATAATATTTTGTGATGAATATTTATAAATTATTTGTTCGTCTTGATAAACTTTACTTAATTGTTTGGTTTTATCTAAAACTAAAGAAAATTTTTCGACACTTTCTTCTTTTTGATTCATCTGTATTTCTCCTAAAGAGATATTATCATCACTAGGAATTATTTCCATCCTCAACAAATGTAATTGTTCTAAATTAGTTCCCCCATAATCAGCAATAAAATAACAATCAAATAAATATGTTTCACCAATTGATAAATTATTAAATATTATTTCACTTTGATTCATCAAAAAGAAATAACTATTTTGTTTAGAAACAAATAAAAATCCTCTTGATAAATTGTTTTGATCATCTAATGATACTTCATAAGTGATATCTTTTTTATTAACTTTAAATGTTGAATGAACTTTAATGGGGTCTTCTAAAACATTAATTCTTAACCATTTATGAATAGGAATTGTATAAATCATTTCATTATTTTCTAATTCACTGCTTTTACAAGATATTGTTTCAATAACAAATTGATTGATTCCTGGATTTAATTGTGAAAAATAAATTGTTAATAAATCATTTTCTAATGTGTAATTATCATATATATTATCATTAATAATTATTTTATCAATTTGCATTGAAAAAGAACTTTTAATGCGATATTCTAAAATAACACTTTCATTAGAAAATATTTCAAAATCACTTTGTTTATTTTGTTTTTCTTGAAATTGAATTTGTCCTTGTTTTACTTGAAAATGAAAACTTCTTTTTTTATTATTACAATCATATAAATCTAAATTATAATCTCCTTCTTCTTGAATTCGATGATTATTAACAATCATTTGATTATTTAAATAAGCAGTTCCCGTAAATTTTAAACTATAACCTAAAGGATAAATCATATCATTACGAACATTTTCTTCTTCTAGAACAATTAATTCTCCTGATAATATAATATTATTATAATGATAACTAACTTGATAAGTACCATTAACTAAAGGATCAAAATTAGGTGAAATATCTTTGGTTTTTAAAGGAATATTTTCTTTCCATCCTAATATATATTCATTATAATAATTATCATTATTATCAAATATAACATAATCATGAAAAGATGAGATATCATAAATAGTTAAGTTGTAATAATTATTATTTGTTTTTATATATATATTATTACCTATTTCTAAAATATCTTCTAAAATTTCTTCATTACTCTCTTCATTATTATTACTAAATGTTCCTTCATCAATAATATTTAATAGTTCTAAATCGTATATTTTCCATTCAGATAAATTAGCAACAAGAAACGATTTATTTATGGAAATGCTAGCAAAACTACATTCTAGAGCAAATTTAAAGGTAAATTTGTTATTTAAAGCTAAATCAAAGCAATATAATTGTTTTTCACTAATTATATATATAAATTGATTTGTAATAGTAAATGTTAATATCTTTTGATCTTGTAAAGTAATATAATTAATCATATTTAAGTCTAAATCATAACAAGTAATGATATAACCATATTCATCATTACCACCATTACCAAAATCATATCCTGAAAGAGTATCTTTATAAGCAATTAAATATAATTTATCATTATATAATTTAAGAGAATAATAATATTCATTTAATATTCCCCCTTTTATATCAACATCTTCTATTTCGCCATTTAAATTAATTTTTAAAATAATAGCATTAGTATTTAATAAATATGAACTATTTTCTTCATATTTTTCTTTAATTAATTGATTTGTATATTGATTAATACCACTGACAAGATAAAAATAATTATCATAATACAAACAATCAAATGAAGAAATTAATGGATTATCTAATTCTTTGGTAAATATTATTTTACCTGTTTTGTCATATGACTCCAATACAATATTATTATTAATATTATTATAACTAAATATATATAATTGATCTTCTACTGTGAAAATTTTAATATTTTCATTTTTATTAATTGTTTTAATTAATTTATTTTGATAATATATTTCCTTAAAATCATTTAAATAATGAATTTCATAATTTTCTTCAATGTAACTTGGATATTCTACTTTATCTTCTTGAAATTTAATCATAGAATTTAATAACGAAACAAAAAAACTAAAGAATAAAGTTATAATCTTCATTTCTTTTTCTCCTTTCGATAATAAAAGAAGGCACTAATTGAGGAAATGATGATTAAAGCTAATAATATAATAATACCTGTTACATTAGTTTTTTCTTCATATGGTAAAACTGTATTTTGAATTGATGTTTCTTGTTTTTTATGTTCTACTTTCTTTTCTTGTTCTTGTAATTCTAAATTATTTTCTTCTCTTTCATTATCAGGAATAGTAATTTTTTTAACACTAAAATTAATTGTATATTCTTCATTGTTATTGCCAATTAAATGTAGACTATAAGATCCTGGATTATTGATTATATATCCAGATGTAATTTCTTCTTGATTTAAATAGCCTATACCATTAAATGATAATTTTAAACCAATATCATATATTTCATTTTCTTTCACATTTACATTTAAAAATACATCATATACTTCTTTCACAACTAAAGTTGTATAATCATCTAATATGTATTTCACAAAATACCCTTTTTTACCAAATGTATCAAATGATGGAGTAGTTGAAAAATATTCTTTTGATAATGATTTTCCATCTAATGTAACAAAATAAAAAGTATTATTATATTGTTCATTTTGGTTATTATGTTTTTCAAAATTAAAGACTTTTAAGTTTGTTATTTCTAAACAATCATTTTTTTTAATTATTATCGATATTTCATCATTTGTTTCTAATATTGATATTATATTTAATTGAGGATCATTTATTGTAGTTCCTAAAGAATATGGTAATATACTACTTGAGTTAATAGAATATATATTATCAATATAATAATTATTGTCTTTATATTTTACTAAAGAATAATATACTCCTTCTGATTTTGTTACACATGCTTTAATATTAGTAATTTTATCATTAGTTATTATTTTATTTGTTTCTAATTCTAAACCAGCATTTTCATATATTGATAAATAAAATGTATCATCAATATATGATTGATAAAATAAATAAATTTGTCTTGAATCACTTACCATTTCTAAATATTTTATATTATAATCTGGTATAAAGAAATAATTATTGACATTTAATAATTGATTAATATTTATGACAATAGTTCCATTATATGAACCATTATTTTCATATTGACCATTATTACCATTTAAGTTAACTAATAAAGATAAAGTTTGATCATAATAAGATGAATCAAGATAATTATTATTTTTATTATTTTCAATACATATTTTGTTTTTGATCATTAAATTTTGTTCATCTAATAACATTACACAAATAGCACGATTATCATTTAAATGAAAAGAAAAATCTTGAGTTTTAGAATCCGATTCACAAATAAGAAATATTTGGTTGTTAGAACAATATATTTCTTTTACTGTATCCATTCCTTCTCCTAATATTTCTTGTTTAAGAATATTGTTATCATAAGATATTGATAAAACTAAAATATCCGAAAAGAAATCATCTTGTTTAATATTCATGGCAACAACTATTCCACCATTAGTTAAACATCCTGAAATTATTTCACTTTCTTTATTTTCATCATAATTATAAACCAATTCATTATTTTCGTAATATTCAATATACCCATAGGTTCCATTGTATCCATTGGATACATTGTAACCGTTGGTTCCATTATAACCATTGGCTATATTATTAATTGTTTTATTACCTATAATATAATATGATTCATCATTAAGAGGAATTATTTTTTTAACATCTTTATTTACTTCATTTAAATATTTTTGTTTACTTAAGCCTAATGTTAAACCATTTTCTAAAGCTTCTTCTTTTACAACATGATATTCTTTAATAACATTTGTACCTAATATTGAATCATAATATTCTACTGGATATATACCTTCAATATTCCATTCAACATCACCATTTACTTTGATTTTGTCTTCATCTTCAAGTAAAGAATCATCACCCATACCTAAAGGAATATAATAAGTATGAGTTTCTTTTGTTATTGCCATAACATTAAGTTTAGTTTTTATTCCAAAAAGACTAAACAAAAAAATAAAACTACTAAGAAAAATAATTGGTAATTTTAATAAAAATAATTTCTTCATGTCTTTATCCTTTCTGAAAGAATTTATCTTTCAAATATATATTATCGATAAAGAATGATTTTTACTTGTAATATTTATATTTAAAAAGTATCTAACTGTTTTATAAACAATTAGATACTTATTAGGAGATACTTTATGATAAACAATAATCAAAAATAATTTTGTAAAACAAAAAATATTTTGCTTTGCGAATATTACCTATTTGATTATTGTTTATTATCTTGTTTTGTTGTCTTATTTTATTATCTTTTTTATTATCTTGTCTTATCTTATTTTATTTATTAGCTTTTTTCTTTAAAGCAACGACATCTCTAGCTATTGCTAATTCTTCGTTTGTTGGAATGACGAAAACTTGAATCTTGGAATTATCGGTAGAGATTTTGATTTCTTTTCCTCTTTCTTGATTTTTATTTTCATCATATTCAACTCCTAAAACACGAATACGATTTAAAACTCTTTCACGGAAAGCTGAACTATTTTCACCAATACCAGCTGTAAATACAATAGCATCAATTCCTTGCATATAAACATAATAACTACCAATATAATCAGCAATGCTTTTAGCTTGTAAATCAAGAGCTAATTTAGCACGTTTATTATGATCTTTATTAATAGCTTCTTCAAGATTTCTCGAATCATGAGATACACCACTTACTCCAAGATATCCTGAATGTTTATTTAAATCTGTCATTATTTCTTTTAAACTTTTCTTTTCAACATTAGCTATATATTCAATAATTGTTGGATCAATTGTTCCTGATCTTGTTCCCATTGGGATACCAGCAAGTGGTCCTAAACCCATTGATGTATCAACACATTTACCATTTTTTATAGCTGCAAGGGATGCACCATTACCAATATGTAATGTAACCATTTTAATATCTTTTAAATCTTTTTTCATCAATTCACTACAACGATGAGCTACATATTGATGACTTGTTCCATGAAAACCATATTTACGAACTTGATGTTTTTCATACCATTCATATGGAACAGCATACATGAAAGCATCTTCTTCCATTGTTTGATGAAATGCAGTATCAAATACAACTATTTGGAAAACATTTGGTAATGCTTTTTCAAATGCTTCAATGCCAATTAAATGAGCTGGATTATGTAATGGTGCAAGAGGAATTACTTTTCTAATTTCTTCTTTTACTTCAGGAGTAATTTCAACACTTTCAGTAAATTTATTACCACCATGAACAATACGATGTCCAACACCTTCAATTTCATCTAAAGAATGAATAATTTTTCTTTCAACTAAATCATTTAATACCATTTCCACAGCTTCAGCATGAGTAGGTATAACCATTTCTTTCACAAATTTTTGTCCTTGAATTTTGATAGTATATCTACCAACTTCACCACTTCCAATTGATTCAACAACTCCTTCAGTTAAAACAACTTCTTGAGGCATTTCTAATAATTGGAATTTTAAAGATGAACTACCAGCATTAACAGACATTATTTTCATTTTATATTTTCCTCCAAACTTTCTATCCATTTTTCAATTTTCTTTAATGTTTCATGAAATTCATTTTGTTTTTGTACAATCGGCATTTGTACAACCATCATATCAAACGATGAAATGTATTGACTTGTACCTATTAAAATACTTTTACCAATATGATTTTTTTGAAATAATTCTTGAGGTAAAACGACTAATCCTAATAATGTTCCTTTAAAATTTTGTTTGAAAGATGGTAAATGTTCATTATTAAAAAAATTATTAGGAATCATATAAAGGAAATAACCATCTTCTTTAATATTATTGTTATAATGACATATTACTTCATATGGTAAATATTTATCATCAACAGTTTCATCATCTAAATCACCAATAACAATTGAACATAAATCAGTGATTTCTTTTAAATAATCTTGATAATATATTTTAATATCATTACCTTGTAAATCAGAAAATATTTGGGATAATTCAACTAATCTTTGATCTTTTTCAACACCAATTCTATTTATATCACAAGGTAAATAATTACTAATTGCGTTTGATAAATTACTAGTACCTAAACCTACATCTAGCATTGTAAATGTATTTATTGTATTATCTTCTTCTATTTTCATTAATTTTTGGATGAAATAAGCAAATAAATAACAAACATAATCAGGGGTCATTAAATCTAATGAATAACCAATATGTTTAAAAGCTTTCACGACAAGTAATTCCATTGCTTGACGAATTTCTTCATTCATGAATGTTTCTTGATTGATTTTATGATAAATATTTGTTAATTTAGTTATATCTTCATCTTCTAATTTTTGATCATTTATTTGATACAAAATATCTTTACCAACACGAATGAGACAAGATAAATAATCGATATGTAATCTTTCATTTAAAATCATACATGCTTGGTCAAATAATTCATAAAACTCATCTGTTTTAAACCCATTAGTTTTATTCATTCAATTTCATCCTCACATATATAGTATACCATTTTTTTATAAATTTTTAAAGTATAATTGAAAAAATTATCAAGAAATTTATTATTTAACTTTAATAAAGGAAACTTTAATGTCATCATCTTCTAATTCTAATAAAGCATAGCCATAAAAGCCATCTCTTGCTTTTGTAATGCTACCAGGATTAATTAGATGAATACCTTGAATTTGTTCATATGAATGAATATGAGTATGACCATAAACGACAATAGAACAATTATTATCTTGACCAAGTTTAATTAATTGTTCTTGGGTTAATTTGTTGCTGTGAACAATGCAAATCTTTGTAATAAAATTAGAAATAACCCTTATATTAGGATAAAGAAAATAATCACAATTACCTCTAACACTAATAAAAGGATAAATTTCTTTATCACTTGCTTCACTATCACCAGCATGTAAATATAAATCAGCTTTTACATCATGAACAATTCTTTTTAATATTTCATTATTACCATGGCTATCACTAACTAAAACTATTTTTGGCATATTTTTTACTCCTAATATAATAATATAATATGATTATTATATTATTATTATTATATTATTATATTGTTATTATATAATATTTTATTAATTTAATAAAGAAAAAAATAACGACTTAACTCAAATAGAGAAAAGTCGTTAATAATTTATGGCCTGATCTTTTTTTCATATATTTCCACATCACTAACTTTAGTTTTTTTACTGAAACAATCACGAATGTTTTCTATAACATTTGGTACTTCATCTATTACTTTTTCTAAAATATGTGTTTGATCTTCCAAATGTAATAGTTCTACTTTTTCTTGTCTAACAACTAAAAAAGCAATGGGTTGAATTGTAACAATACCACCTGTAGCACCACCAAAAGGATAATCACCACTATCTTTGGTTTTAGCTTCTGTACCACCAGTAGCAAATGAACATTTTACTTTACTAATAGGAATAATAGATACATCATTATCCATAATAACTGGTTTACCAACAACTGTATCAACATTACTTAATTCTTTAATTTGGGCACTAGATAATTTAAATAAATCGGAAATGGGATGATTCATTTTATTCTCCTAACTTCTAATAGCTTTAATTACTTTAGGTAAATCTTTAATATTTCTTAAGAATGCATAAATAAAATAAATAAGTCTAACTTCAACAATAATTTCAAATTGAATTAAATATGATTGGGGGGATACCATATAATATTCATTTGCAACATTTTTAAAATTAGTATGAAGTAAATTACTCACCTTATTAATTAACATCCAAAATGAAACTTGAGAAAATACTTTTTCATCATTCTTTTTTAAAATAAGTGTTACCTTTTTTATTTTTGAAAAATGACAAACACTTTTCATTATATTTTTAAATTGATAACCTATTTTTATATTATGAATAATACTGTCAATTGTAATTTGATTTCTATTTTGTTTTGTTGATAAGAGGAAATGAATAAAATGATCTAAATCAATTTTAATATTAAATAATTTATAAAAAGAAATAGAAACATCATTAATATTTTGTTTGTAACTAATTTTTAAACCTATTGGCATTATCAATATTAAAACAATAAAAAGAATAATTATTAATATTATCATACTTTTATTATGAACAAACAAGTTGATTTCATACCAAAAAAAGTATATAATATTATAAAAGGGATAAACGTTAGATACGTTATATAAATTAAATATATTATGAATAAATTAATTATCAAGTTGATACGCTTTTATCAAAATAAGTTACATAAAAATAATACAAGTTATTGTAAATATAAACCAAGTTGTTCTAATTATGGAATAGAAGCATATAGTAAATTCTCATTTTTTATCGCAACAATATTAACAATTTATCGTATTATACGTTGTAATCCTTTTAGTCATGGAGGATATGACCCTGTACCAAAAAATAGATATGAAAAAGATTTAGAAAAGATTACGAATCTTTTCAACAGGCCATCTTAAAATATCCCAAATTACTTTACCAAAATTCTTAAAGAAATTTAGTGCTTTAGACCAAAATGATAATTTTTGGTCTTTTATTATGGAATCATTAATAACATGCACAATAAATTCAAAATCTTCATATTCTTTTTCTTCATAAATAACACGTAATTGATAAGAATATTGTCCTTCATTTTGGGCGTTATTTGTATAATTATCATCCATTACTTCAACACGATAATCCATATTTTTTAATTTATGGTTATTTTCTAATAAAGCGACAAAATCATTTTTCTGCAAAATAGTTTGTGGAGAAACATATACTTTCGAACTTTCTAAATAAAAGACTGGTGGTATATTATCTATAATCGATATTTTGATATCTAAATGTGCTTCATTATCATATTGATCAGCAATTGTTAATGATACAGTATATGTTCCAACTTTACCTGAATTACTTGTATAATCATCTTTAGTTATTTCATATACTTTACCAGAATTTTTTAAAAGAGAATAATCTGTAGCTGTAATATTTAGTGATTCAAGTAAAACATTAATATCTGTTTTTAATTGATAAGATTGGGTTATTGTTGTTTTATCAGCATGAACAACAGGCGGCGTTGTGTCTTCAACAATTATATGAACAATTACATCAGTATAATTATCACTAGAATCTTTAACACGAACAGTTTCCGCATAATCACGAACAGATGGTCTTTCTTTTCCAAAATAATCACCACCATAAATTTCATATTTGAACATATTACTAGGTGTATAATTATCAGTTAAAACTAAACCTTGATACACTTCTGCTTCAGTTATTCTTTCATCAGGAAATTCCAAATGATATTCTAAAGTAGATCTTTGTTTATCAAGTACAGGTGGTTCATTATCCACAACATTGACATGAATGACAAGTGATGCTGTATTATTTGATTTATCTTTAGCTGTGTATGTAAAATCATAACTTCCAAGTTCTCTTTCCGAAACAGTTTGCACATTTAAAACTTTTTCTTGGAATTCATTACTCATTTTACATTCTATTGAACTGTTGATACAACCATCTAATTCATCATATGCTTCAATCTGTACTTCATCTTTTAATTGCTCAGCAGTTTTAAGATCATTTACTTTCATATAGTAGTAATAACTACTTTGTGTGGCAAGATCTGTTTCAGGAACTGCTTGTACATCGGGACCTAGGCAAACCATAAGTCCGAAGAAAATCAAACCTAAAAAGCCAAATTTTTTTAATGTCCTCATTTTAACCTCCTTGAATAGATTTTATCTATTCATCTTTTATATTATCAAAGAGGTTTATTTTTTACTTTTCATATCAAAAATTATTTTTTCTAATTGTTCTTTTTTTTCTTCAATCTTTTTTACAAATTTAATTCCAACACGAGCTCTTCTTAAGTTTTGCATTGGATCATCAACATGAAAATATACATCTCCATCTAAATAATCTGTTAGAAAACGCATTGAACATTCTAAGGTTATAATAATTATACTATCAACTAAATGATTTATTTCTTCATTTGTTATATTATCTTCCATTATACTTAGGTACCCTTTAGTAAAGGAATGAAATTTTGTTAAATCAATATCAATGATTGATAAATCTATTTCATCTTCTTTACCAATTAAAGCAATACTACGAATGGCATCACCATAATCATACAAAATAGTTCCTGGCATAATAGTATCAAAATCAATTAAACAAACTGATTTATTATTATTATCTATCATAATATTATTAATTTTAGTGTCATTATGAGTTGGTATTAAGCGAATTGTTTTATTAATTATTCCTTTTTCAATAATTGAAAAATATGGAGAATGACTTAAAATAAAACGAATTTCTTTACGAATAGTATGTTTTAATTGTCTTTTATTTCTTCGTAATGCTTGAATAAATTGTTCTAATCTTTTTGATGAATTATGAAAATTAGGAATACTAATATATAATTTATCAAGAGGATAATCTAACATTATTTTTTCAAATTGTCCAATAGCTATTCCCATTTGTTCTATGATTAATAAATCATCAATTGTTTCATATGTTCTAGCATTTTCGATAAATTTATAACAACGCCAATAAGTTTTATGATGTTTATAATAAATCTTATTCTTTTTTGTTTTCACAATCTCTAAACTATGGTAATTTTTTTGCGATAAATATGTTGTAACAAGATCAATATTTTTCATTAATTTTTTAGGATTTTTAAAAACATGTTGATTAATTGATTGCATAATATATCTATTACAAATTGTTTTTTCTTGGTTTAAATAAGGTATTTTAGATGTTGTTATTAAATATGTTTCATTAATATGACCATTGCCATATTTTTTAATATCTAATACTACACCCAATAAAGCAAATGATGAAATTACTTTCTTTTGTATCATTGCAACAACTCCTATCTATTTTACTTTATGTAAAATAGATAGAAATGGTAATGATTGATGCCTATAGAACTAATAAATCAATAAAAAAAAACAAAGACATGTTCTTTGTTAACATGTTCTTTGTTTTTCATTTCAATATTTTCCAATAACCTTTCTTATCAGAGCCGATACGCTCTATATAGCCATTTTGCTTTAATGTTTTAAGTGTACGTTTAATTGTTTCTCTTGAAACACCTATTTTGTTAATAAGAATTTCAATTGTAATATTATTCGTTTCATTAATGAGAGCTAATATTTTTTTTGCAGTCAATGTTAATTTTACAGGCTCATTTACAAGTTCTTTTACAGGTTCACGACGAATAACCATATATTGTAATTTTGATAAAACATCAGTATTATACTTAAACTCAGTAATTACAAAATTGCGAGAAATTTTAAAAACACTATTGTCATAAGCATGTAAAATTCGTTTAATTCCCGATCCAAAGTTTTCAACTAACTCCATATCGCGAAATACACGCATCAGTTCTCTATTTCTTGGTATAGATCGTCCACTTAAAAATTCTTCTTCTGTCAATCCACCTACAAGTCCACCATAAGAAACAATAGTAATGCGATCATCGTAAATTTCAAAAAGTGGTGCTCCACCATTGATATAATCATTGTGAACAATAGCATTGATAACGGCTTCACGTAATGCAACTTTATCAACTAAAAGCTTTTCAACACGTTTTGGATAAGTAATTTCTACGGATGGAAAGTTATAAATGTCTAAGTAGGATAGGATATTATAGACGCTTTTCAAAATACAACAATAGCCAAACTCCTTATTAGTAATGATTTCAACCTTATCAATTCCTTTAAATCTAGCAACCTTAATTGATACATCACTTTGATCAGATAAAAGCATAGCAAAATAATTGAATTTGCCATCTGGTAAGTACATTCCTAAGTTATGAAAAAAATAATCACCACTTACATCAAAGCCGCTTTCTTCGTAAAAAATCCTAAGTTGTTTAAAAGTAAGATCTTGTCTTGGAGCAACAATTGTGCTCAAAGTACGATTGACTTTCTGAGAAAATAAGTTATCAATCAGTGATTGTTCCATTTGGGAACTCTGAGTTCCAATACGTAAAAAACATCCTTTAGGACACATGCCATATTTTTTTATGTAATATGGTTTTTCTACTCCACCTGCAACAGAAATCTTAATAATTTTTTGTTGTTCTCCTAAAATACTAATTTGGAAAAGTCCAACAGCTGAAGGACTGATATTATTTTTTATACGGTCTGCTACTTTCAAGCTGATATCATCTGGATTATCAACTCCTACGAACGTGCCATCATTATCAACGCCAATAAGAATTTCTCCACCAAGAGTATTCAAAAAAGCGACAACTTCTTTTTCTAAGTTGTCTGTTAATTCTCTTTTATATTCGGTATAAGCATTTTCCATACATATACACCCCCTAATGCGTCCATTTTCATTATAGCATACTTTAAAGAGAAAAGCAAGAGTTACGACAATACGAACATCCACATATCAGTTCTAATGTTAAGTAAGGTATTTTAGATGTTGTTATTAAATATGTTTCATTAATATGACCATTGCATATTTTTTAATATCTAATACAACACCCAATAAAGCAAATGATGAAATTACTTTCTTTTGTATCATTGCAACAACTCCTATCTATTTTACTTTATGTAAAATAAATAGAAATGGTAATGATTGATGCCTATAGAAATAATAATTCAAATAGATCATTACTCCAAGGAACATTACAAGATAATAAATATTTAAAACCAATATTTTTATAAAACAATATTGCTTTTAGATTTATTTTTGACACTAATAAACAACAAGTTTTATTTTTGTTTTGTTTGATAATATTTTTTAACAAAATCGTTCCATATCCTTTTCTTTGATAATTAGGATTAATCATTAATCTTGAAAGAAAGTAAACATTACAAACTTCGTTTGTATTAGAAACAGAGTATGCATTACAAACTTCGTTTGCATTGGTTATGTTTTTTATATTAGATAAAATATTTTCAGCCCCGTCCCATGATAATTCATCATAAATATTATCAATAACTGTTACTAGACCTATTATTTCACTATTTTCTTCGATACACCATAGACGTTTATTTTTAATATCTTCAATAAATATATCATGTGATGGATAATCATCATCCCATATATTAATATTATTTTTATTTAAATCATCTCTTACAAAATTACAAAGATTTATAACATTATTTATTTCTTCTAAATTAATTAAACGTACTAACATAATTAATCTCCTATTTGACTAATTTAATAAAAAGTGTTAAAATTTATCTATATTATAATTTAAATATTATATAAAAACAAGTATTTTAGGAGGGTTTATGAAAATCATTGAAAGATTTTTAAAATATGTATCAATTCATACAACATCTGATCCTGATTCTTCAAGTCATCCATCAACTGAAAGACAAAAAGATTTAGGTAATGAATTAGTTAAAGAAATGAATGAATTAAAAATGAAAGATGTCATTATGACAAAATATGGTTATGTTTATGGATTAATTCCAAGAAATACCCAAAAAAATGTTCCAACAATAGGCTTTATTGCACATATGGATACTTCATCTGATTGTAGTGGTAAAAATATCAAAGTTAGACAAATACCTAATTATGATGGAAATGATGTCATCTTAAATAAAAATAAAAAAATTATTTTAAGTACTAAAGAATTTCCTTTTTTAAAAAAGGAAAAAGGTAAAACTTTAATTGTTACTGATGGTACTACTTTATTAGGTGCAGATGATAAAGCAGGAATTACAGAAATTATGACTATGGCAGAGCATTTAATAAATCATCCTGAAATAGAACATGGTGATATTAGAATTGCTTTCACACCTGATGAAGAAATTGGCGAAGGGACAGATTTTTTTGATTTAGATCTATTTCCTTGTGATTTTGCTTATACTGTTGATGGTGGTGAAGAAGGAAGTATTGATTATGAAAACTTTAATGCAGCAAGTTGTGATGTAACAATAAATGGTATTAATATCCATCCTGGTAGTGCTAAAAATCATATGATTAATAGTTTACTTGTTGGAATGGAATTTAATTCATTACTACCTGTACATGATATTCCTGAAAATACAGAAATGTATGAAGGATTTAATCATCTAAATGGAATGAATGGTAACGTTGAAAAATGTAATATGCATTATATTATTCGTAATCATGATAAAGAAAAGTTTAATAAACAAAAAAATGATTTTAAACGTGCACAAGAATTTATTAATAATAAATATCATAAAAATACATGCGAAATAGAAATTAAAGATAGTTATTATAATATGTATGATATTATTAAAGATCACTTTGAAATCGTTGAAATAGCCATTAAAGCAACAAAATCTGTTGGTTTAGAACCTATTATTTCACCAATTAGAGGCGGAACTGATGGTGCTCAATTAACATATAAAGGTTTATTGTGTCCTAATTTAGGAACTGGAGGCTTTAATTTCCATGGTCCATATGAATGTATAACTTTAGAAGGAATGGAAAAATGTACAAAAATATTATTAGAAATTGTAAATGAAGTTATGAATATAAAGTAAAATAAAAATGTGGTTTCATTAATATGAAATCACATTTTTTATTGCATGATGAAAGTAAATTTAAAACATCACAAGGGGATATTGGATTGTTTTTTAAAAAAAATTATATATTGTATTCATACTACCTTCTTCATGTACTTTTATTTTACAAAAAATATATATTGATTGCAAGTATATAAAAACAAGTTATAGTCCATTTATTTATTTTTATTTGACGACTATTTCCTATTATTTATTTGCTCTAATTTTTCATTTAAATATTGCCAACGATCTAATTTGTCATTTAATGTTTTTTCTAATGATTCTTTTTCTTTTAAAATAGAATTATATAAAACATAATTAGTATAACTATCTATTAATCTTTTTTCAACATCTTTTAGTTTATTTTCTAAATTAGCAATGTCATCATCAATTGTTTCTAATTCTTTCTTTTCTTGGAATGTTAAACGAAGTTGACTACTTTTATTATTTTGTTTATCTCTATTAGAAACAAAGTTACCATTAGAAACGAAGTTACCATTAGAAACAAAGTTACCATTAGAAACAAAGTTTCTATTAGAAGCTACATTACTTTCCATCTTTTTTACTTTTTCTTCATAATCATGATAATTACCTAAATATCTTTTTACTATTCCTTGTTCTTCAATTGAGAAAATTGAAGAAACAGTTTTATCTAAGAAATAACGATCATGACTAACAATAATAACAGGTCCTTTGAATGATTGTATTACTTCTTCTAATATATTTAAAGATTCAATATCTAAATCATTAGTTGGTTCATCTAAAAATAAAACATTAGGATTCATTAATAATACTTTTAAAAGCATTAATCTTCTTTTTTCTCCCCCACTTAATTTTTCAATTAAGTTATATTGCATATCACCATAAAAAAGAAATAGTTCTAATACTTTTGTTATAGATAAAGTTTGATTAGATATTTTATATTCCAAAGCTGTTTCTTGAATAAAGTCAATTACTCTTTGTTTAGGATTTAATATTTCATTTTCTTGTTTGAAATAACCAATAACAATGGTTTCACCAATTGTTACAGTTCCTTCATCTGGTTCAATTTTATTACATAATAAATTTAATAAAGTTGATTTACCAATACCATTTCTACCAATTATACCAATACGATCATCTTTCATCAAATGATAACTAAAATGATTTATAATCTTTTTTTGTTTAAATGATTTACTAATATCATCAATTTCAATTAATTTATTTCCTAATCTTCTTTCTAAAGGAAAGAAATTGTTAATATTAGATTCATTCCAATTATAATTTTTATCATCATTTGTTTTACTTAAATTTTTATATTGTTCTACTCTTCTTTTATCTTTAGTTGCTCTAGCTTGTGGACCTCTTCTAATCCATTCTAATTCTTTTCTTAGAAATGATTTTCTTTTTCTTTCTTGATTAGCAAGAAATGTTTCTTGTTCTAATTTAAGGGATAAATATTTTTCATAATTTGCTTCATAAATGGTTATTTTACCATTTTCAAGTTCAATAATTTTATTAGTAACTCTTTCTAAGAAATAACGATCATGTGTAACCATTAATAATGCTTTATTCCATTTGATTAAAAACTTTTCTAACCATGTAATCATTTCATTATCTAAATGATTAGTTGGTTCATCTAAGATGAGTAATTCACATGGGTTTGATAAAGTTATGGCTAACATTACTCTCTTTTTTTCTCCACCAGAAAGTTGTTTCATTGGTAAATTAATATCATATATACCTAATTTTGTTAAGATAGTATTTAATTCAACTTCTTCTTCTTTATTATTAATAGTTATATTTAAATCAATATATTGTTTAATAGTTATATCATCTTCTAAAACAATTGTTTGGGGTAAATAAGATATTCTATCTATTTTCTTTTTAGATACATTTCCCCCATTACCTTCTTCTATGCCAACAATCATTTTTAATAAACTACTTTTTCCACAACCATTTTGTCCAATTAAACCTATTTTATCTTTTTCATTAATGGTAAATGTAACATGATCTAACACAACTTTATCTAAATAATTTAATTGTAATTCTTCAAGATTTACTAATGTATTCATATTTTATTCCTATTTAATTATCAATTGTTTCTAATATTTTTTCACATTCATCCATTACTTTTTTAATTGTTCCATCATTAAAAGGATTTTCTAATCCAACAGTTTTAACTAAATCTAAAAATGATTTAGAACCACCTAATTTACATAATTTAACATAATTGTTCCAGGTATTTTCATGATCTTTTAAATTACGAATTAAATATTGTAATGCACATACTTGAGCTAAAGTATAATCAATGTAATAAAATGGATTAGAAAAGACATGAGATTGTTTAAACCAGAATGCTCCTTTTTCTAATATTTCATTTCCTGAATAATCTTTATGTGGTAAATATTTCTTTTCAATTTCGCGATATTTTGCTTTTCTTTCTTCTTTAGTAGCATTAGGATTTTCATATACAAAATGTTGGAAAGAATCAATACTAGCACCTTCCGATAAGCCAAATGGACATAATGCTCATTCGGGGGTGTGCGGCGGGAGTTACGGGGTGAGTACCGAGTCGAT
>CANQVC010000038.1 GCA_947627195.1 uncultured Bacilli bacterium | reverse complement strand
AGTTAATGATAAGAAAAGTGTGATTAGATAAAAAATCTATTCACACTTTATTTTTTTATAGTAGGCACAAAATTTTTTATTTTCGGGCACAAAACCACAAAAGCACAAAACCACAAAATTTTTCTTTGAACCTATTGTATTAGGAGTTTTTTTTGATAAAATAATGAAAAGAAAAAGCAAATTTTTAAAAACGCTTGCAAAAAAGGTAAAATTGCGTTAAAATAATATTGTAATCTAAAGTAGGAGGAATAAAATGAAGATAAGAAATGGATTACTTTTTGTTTTACTTTTATTTATACCTTTTATTTTATTTGGTTGTGAAAGTAAAATTACATTAACAATTGATCCAAGTCATTATGATATGGCTGTTGGTGATGAATTGAATATAAACCCTATAATCAAAAATTTAAATGGCGATAATTTGGTCGAATATAATATCGAAAAGCCTGAAATTATTTCTATTACAAATAATAAAATAAAAGCATTATCAAATGGTTCAACATCAGTTCAAGCTAAAGTTATTGGTCATGATGATGTTACCACAACTTTCACAGTTTCGGTTACACTACTTGAAATTAGTGGCGTACAACCATTAAATGTTGATGAAACAATCAAACTTGAATTAAAAGTTAATGGTAATATTACAACTGATGTTGTATGGAAAGTAAGTGATGAAAATATTGCATCAATTGATAATCAAGGTCAATTAAAAGGTAAAAATGTTGGAACTGTTACAGTTAGTGCGCAATATCAAAATTTATCAAAAGTTATTAATATTAATGTCGTAGATGTTGATAAAGTAGCACCAACTATTTCAATTGATTCATCTCTTATAACAAATGATGTAATTATTAATTATAATGATGATTTTGATCCACTTTTAGGAATAAAAGCAAATGATGATCGTGATGGTGATATTACATCTAAAATTGTTATTGATGGTGAAGTTAATAATCATGTCATGGGTGAATATGTATTAACATATACTGTTGCCGATGAAGCAGGTAATGTTTCTTTACCACTTGTTCGTAAAATAACTGTTATATGGGATTATAACGTTACATTTATTGGTCATGCTGGATGTTATTCAGGATTAATGAATACAGAAGATGCTTTTATTAATGCTGCATCAGTCCATGGATATCAAGCAATTGAATGTGATGTAAAACAAACTAAAGATGGGGTGTTTGTAACATGTCATGATGATTCATTTGCTGGTAAAGATCTTGCGAAAACTAATTGGAATGATTTAAAAGATTTAGAAATTACCCAAACAAGAGGAGGAATTCCTTATACAAGTAAAATTTGTACATTCAAAAGATATCTTGAAATATGTAAAGAATATAATGTGAAAGCTGTTGTTGAATTAAAATCATCAGCAGGAATTACTAATACAGATCAATCAAGAATGAAAGCATTAATGCAAGAAATTGAAGAAGTTGGTATGGTTGATAATGTTATATTCCTTGGTTCACAATATAATTGCTTAATATGGACAAGAAAAAATGGTTATAGTAATATTCCGTGTCAATATTTAGTTAATAGTATTGAAAGTGTTAGTTGCCTTGAAAGATGTATTGATAATAATTTAGATGTAAGTTTTAATATTGCTTATTCTAATAGCCAAGAATGGATTGATAGATATCAAGAATTAGGAATTAAAGTAGCATGTTATACATTTAGTCAATACCAAACAAAAGAAGATTTGCAGAAATGGCTTGATATGGGAGTTGATTATGTTACATGTGATGATTTAAGACCTTATCAAGTAAATCTTCCTGTTTATCAAGATGATTCAAGTTTACCAACTTATAGTGTTAAATTTGAAGATTGGGATGGTAATTTAATAAAAGAATGTCACGTAAAAGAGGGTAAAAGAGCAGTATCTCCACTTGATCCTGTAAGACCTGGTTATGAATTTACAGGATGGAATGATATATATACATCTATCACGGAAAATAAAACAATTAAAGCTCAATATAAAATTATTGAATATAGTATTACTTATATAGCTAATAACGACATTCTTACAGAAACATCATGGAAAGATAAAAATGAATTTGTTACTGAATTATATACTGATTGGTATAACTGGATGGACACAATGGTTGGTAAAATTAGTGGATTTTCCAAATCAGGTAATACTTATACATTTACCAAAAATGGACGTACTTCTAAATGGAGTAATGTTGATGAAATGAAAAAGATTAATGTATATGATTTTGAAGTAACATTATCAAATGTTGCTTATAAGCCTGTGGAAAGAGAAACAAAATATCAAACTGTTGAACCTGAAGTAGATGATAATTATTTTTTGAATACTGAACCATATCGTACAAAATATCGTGGAATGGATGCATATTTACTTCATGCCGCTGAATCATCTTATTCTGGTTATGCAACATCATGGCAACCAACATCCGCTGGTAAAATCCAAATATGGTTTAGATTCCATCAATGGCAACAAGGAACACCAATATCCGCATTTGATACATTACCTAAAAAATATGTTAAAGTAGAAAATGTTAATATTAAAGTTACATTACCAACTACTCCTATAAGTTATACTGTTGAAGATGAAATTACTTTACCAGTACCAACAGTAACTGGAGCAACATTTGGTGGATGGTATGATAATATTATGTGTAATGGAACAGAAATAAAAAATATTTCTAAAGGAACTACAGGTAATTTAATATTGTTTGCTAAATGGATTGTTGAATAAGAACATTATTTATATTAATACAAAAACTCTTTATTGGATTTTCCTTTAAAGAGTTTTTAAGAAAAATAAGTTAAAATTATATATATTAAGAAGGTAAAATATATGAACAATATTAATACCAATTATTCATTTAAAACAATTGATGATGCCATTAATTATTTAATTAAATATAATCATCTAACAAATTATTTTATTAATAACAAAGAAGATACATTTAGAGCATTAAGAAATATTACAATGCCTTATGATTTATCTTATGAATATTATGAATTGCAAGATAATTTATTACAAAATCAATTAAGTAAGAAAATAATAACTAAACAAAATAATTTTCCTGAGGGAATTTCTTTATGGTTAGGTGATATTACTACATTAGAAGTTGATACTATAGTTAATGCTTGTAATAATCAATTATTAGGATGTTTTACGCCATTACATAATTGCATTGATAATGCTATTCATTCATGGGCAGGTTTACAAGTACGAAGAGATTTAATAAAAGTAATGAAAGAACAAAATCATTTAGAAGAAACAGGTCAAGCTAAAATAACTAAAGGGTATAATTTACCATCTCAATATATTTTACATACTGTTGGACCAATTGTATCTAATGAAGTAACAAAACAAAATGAAAAAGATTTAGAAAGTTGTTATTTATCTTGTTTAAATTTATGTGAAAAACATCAATTAACAAGTATAGCTTTTTGTAGCATATCAACAGGTATATATGGTTATCCAATTGAAAAAGCAAGTAAAGTGGCAATTAAAGCAGTTAAAACTTATTTTATATTAAATCCAAATTCTAAAATTAAAAAAGTTATTTTTAATGTCTTTAGTAAAAGAGATTATGATATTTATTATAATAATTTAAAATAACTTGAAAATATAATTTCTATTTAGTATAATATACTAAAAATCTATTATCTTTTGAAGGGATAAATATTATGAATATAATTGATAAAAATATGTTAATAGCATTAACAATTACAATTATATCAGAACTTTTTGTTTTATTAGTTAGCAAAGTAAAATTAAAAAGACTATATTTAGTATCAATTGTAATGAATATTATAACCAATCTATCTTTTAATTATATACTAAAAATTATTCCCGAAAGGTTTGATGATATTATTATATATTGTTTAGAAATTGTCATAGTACTTATTGAAATGTTCGGATATTTTATATTTACTAAAAATATTAAAAAATCATTTATTTTATCATTTTGCTCTAATCTATTTAGTTATTTAATTGGTCTTATTTTAATGCCATTTGTTTATTAGGAGGAAATATGCAAAAAAAATTATCCAAATTTTTATTCTTATTATTATTGATTGTCACTATTATTTGTTTTAGTGGTTGCTTTATTAATTATTATTCAACAGCAAGGTATGGAAGTTTAGTAGGTATTCATTATTTGGATGAAAATAAAAATAGTTTAGAAACTAAAATATTTGAAAAATATGCATCTGAATATAGTATATGGACGTCTAAACATCATTTACAAAAATTAAATGCTCCAGCACCTAAAGAATTATATTATGTTACTGAAGCAGAAGAACATCATAATTATTATGTTGTATTTGAAATAGAAGAAAAGAATGGATATACATTATCAAGTATTGTTTGTAAAAACATTGATTATAAAGAAATGATAATATCGCAAGATGAACTGATAAAAAATCAAGAATTACCAGGAGATAATATTGAATATTATTATTATTTTGAAGATGTTAAAAGTGATGATTTTTGTTTTGAAATTGAAGATGTTAAATTTACTAAAGAAGATAAAACTAATATTGGTAGTAATAAAATAGGATCTCGTACTTATATTGATGGATTTGGCTTTGACTTTAAATATAGTATAGCAAATGATAATCCTGATGTCATTATTGCAAATAATGTATTAATTACGGGAAAAGAAAAATTAATTGATTTAGTTAGTAAAAGACTATACGATGAAACTGTATTAATTAATTATCAAGATAATGATATTAATAATTATGTTCAATTAGCTTGGGGCTATTGGAATATAGATGCTGAAACAGAGGGATCGTATTTTCGCTATTATGATATAAATAATCAAATAATTGAATTTTATGAATATTTTTATCATAATGAATTTGATGGTATAGATTATTATTATTTATCACATATTGAAAGTTTAGAAATAAATGACAAAGCTAATCAAGATCAATATAAAATAATATATATGGAAGAATGTTAATGATACAAATAATTTTAATTGGTCTTGGTCTTAGTATGGATGCTTTTGCTGTAAGTATTTGTAAAGGCTTAGAAATGAAAGAATTAAAAAAAGAAAAGATGATATTAATTGCTCTTTTCTTTGGTCTTTTCCAAGCATTAATGCCTCTTATTGGTTGGTTTTTAGGTTCAAGATTTGCTAAATATATTACCTCAATTGATCATTGGATATCATTTGTTTTATTAATTTTCATTGGTGGTAAAATGTTAGTTGAGGGAATTAAAAATAAAGAAGAATTAGCTAATGAAAAAGAATTAACAATTAAAGAATTATTTCTTTTATCAATTGCTACAAGTATTGATGCCTTAGCTGTTGGTATTACTTTAGCTTTTGAGAATACTAATATTTGGTTTGCCATTTTGATTATTGGGCTAATTACTTTTATTTTATCGATGATAGGAGTATTATTAGGTCATAAGTTTGGTGCTAAATATCAAAATATATCAGAAATAATTGGCGGAATTATTTTAATACTTATTGGCATTAAAATATTATTAGAACATTTAGGATATTTATCCTTTTTATAAAATATCAAACATGAAAGTAGATGACTAAAATGAATGAAGTAAGAAAAATAATTGTTAAAATTGGGTCTTCATCTTTAATATTACCTAATGGAATGATTAATTATGATCGAATAAATGATTTAATTAAACAAATTTCTATATTAATGAATGAAGGTAAAAAAGTATTACTTGTTACAAGTGGAGCTATTGCTATTGGTATGGGAAGACTTAATTTATCCAAGAAACCTAAAGAATTACCATTAAAACAAGCATGTGCTGCATTAGGACAAGTTCATTTAATTGAAGCATATGAAAAAATAGCTGAAAAACATAACTTACTTTGTGCACAAATTTTAGTTAATCATGATGATTTTGAAAATAGAAAGAGAATGTTACATTTCTCTAATACATTAGATGAATTATTTCATCAACATGTTTTACCAATTATTAATGAAAATGATGCATTAGCAGTTGAAGAAATTAAAGTAGGAGATAATGATACTTTAGCATCATTGTTAGTACCAATGATTCAAGCTGATTTATTAATTTTATTTTCCGATATCGATGGTTTATATGATAAAAACCCTAAAGAAGATAAAAATGCTAATTTAATTTCCGTTGTTAATGAAATAAATGATGAAATTGAAAAGATGGCAGGAAATAAAATATCATCAGTTGGTACTGGTGGAATGCTAACAAAATTGAAAGCAGCGCGTATAGCTACATCTAGTGGAGCAAATATGCGCATTGTTAATGCTAAATATGTTAGTAATTTAAGTGATATTGTTCATGGATATAATATTGGTACTCTTTTTCTAGCAGGTAAAACTATTATTTCATCAAAAAATCATTGGTTAATTTATAAAACTCATGCTAAAGGAAGAATTGAAGTTGATATGGGAGCTAAAGATGCTTTAGTAAAACAAAGAAAGAGTCTTTTACCTGGGGGAATTATCGATATTGAAGGTATTTTTCTTCCCGAAAGTGTTGTTTTTATAATGGATGAAAATAAACAAAATTTTGCTAAAGGAATTGTTAGATTTAGTAGTGATGAACTTCGATTTATTAAAGGAAAAAACACTAAAGAAATTGAAAAAATTTTAGGTCATTCTTCAAGCAAAGTTATTGTGCATGCAAATGACTTAATTTTGTTAGAAGGAGAAAATTATGGCAACATTGAATGAAATGCTTTTAAAATGTAAAGAATCATCAAGAATTTTATCTATCGCTTCTACTGAAAAAAAGAATGAGGCATTAGAACTTATTGCGAAATGTTTAAAAATGCATTCTGGGGCAATTATTGAGGCAAATCAAAAGGATTTAGTGAAAGGAAAAGAAAAAGGATTAACAAATTCTATGTTAGACCGCCTTGAACTAACAGAAAGTAAAATTAATAACATTTGTGATGATATATATAAGATAATTAAATTAGATGATCCAATAGGAGAAATCATTGAAAAAAACATTCGACCTAATGGTTTAATTATTGACAAAGTTCGTGTACCATTTGGTGTTATAGGTTGTATATATGAATCACGTCCAAATGTAAGTATTGATATAGCATGTTTATCAATAAAAACAGGAAATGCTTGTGTATTACGTGGTGGTAGTGAAGCAATTAATACCAATATTGTCTTAACTACCCTTATGCAAGAAGCAATTAGTAATATTTTTCCTAAAGAAATTATTACTTTTATAGCTTCACCAGATAGAAAATTAGTATTAGAACTAATTCAAAAGAAAGAATATATTGATTTAATCATTCCTCGAGGAGGAAAAAACTTAATTTCTTTTGTTTTAGAAAATTCTAAGATTCCCGTAATTGAAACAGGAGCTGGAACATGTCATGTATATGTGGAAGAAAATGCTGATTTTAAGATGGCTTTAGATATAATTGAGAATGCGAAAGTATCAAGACCATCAGTATGTAATGCTATGGAATGCTTGTTAGTAGATGAAAAAATAAAAGATGAATTTCTTCCTTTAGTAAAAGAAAGATTAGATAAATCGTCAGTCATTTTAAAAGGCGATAAAAAAACAAAAGAAGTAATTGATTGTGTTTTATTAGATGATAATGATTATTTTTTAGAATATAATGATTATATAATGAATATAAAAGTTGTATCTAATATAGATGAAGCCATTAACCATATTAATTATTATGGTACTCATCATTCTGATGCCATAATTACGAATGATTTAAATAAACAAAAACAATTTTTAGAAGGAGTAGATAGTGCTTGTGTTTATGTCAATGCTTCAACACGTTTTACTGATGGCGGTGAATTTGGCTTTGGCGCTGAATTAGGAATAAGCACCCAAAAATTACATGCTCGTGGACCAATGGGGTTAAAAGAGATGACATCTTATAAATATTGTATATATGGAAATGGAGAAATAAGGAAATGATACAAAATATTTATGAATTAGGTATTATTGGCCTTGGTAAAATGGGTAATGCTATTTTGCAAGGAATATTAGAAACTAAATTATATTTACCAAATCAAATTATTTTATTTGATATAAATAATGATTTAAAAAATAAATATAATCAATTAGATTTAAAATTCGCTTCTTCCGAAAGAGAAATATTACTAAATGCAAAGAAAGTTATATTAGCTATTAAACCCCAATCATTTGATGATTTTTTTATGAATACTAAAGAACTAGAAATAAAATGTGTTCTAATATCGATTGCTGCTGGCATTAAATTAAATACATTTACCAAACATTTTGGTAACATTCCTTGTATTAGAGTTATGCCAAATACTCCTGCATTAATAAAAAAAGCTGCTTCCGCAATTTCTAAAAATGAATTTGTTTCTAATGAAATATTTAGTGAAGTAAAAGAAATATTTTCTAAAATTGGTGCTGTTGAAGAAATTGAGGAAAAACTAATGGATGATGTAGTTCCATTAAATGGTAGTATGCCAGCATATTTATATTTGTTTGCGAAAACATTTATTGATAATGCTACCAATAAAGGATTAGATATAAATAAAGCTAAAATATTAACATGTGAAGCAATTAAAGGATCTTGTGATATGATACTTAATTCATCAAAAACAATTGATGAATTGATAAATGATGTATGTAGTCCTAACGGAACAACATTAGCAGGCTTAAAAATATTAAAAGATAATCAATTTGAAACAATTGTTAATGGGGCAATTGAGGCATGTATTAGACGTTCAATTGAATTAGGAAAAAAATAAAATATACAAAAAAAGCGTTATCATATAAAAAAATGATTGACATTTCATAATAATTTATATATAATAAACGTAATTAAAACAAATATGAAGATCAAGAAATATTACATTAATTTAACTTTTGTAGAGAGCTTTTGTTTGGTGAAAAAAAGTAAAGAAGTTAATGGAACTAGTCTTAGGAATAGAGCACTGAAATAGTAGTAGGATGCTACGGTATTATGCCCGTTATCGCGTAGAAGTATTAATGCTTCGTGAGGTAGATATAATAATATCTATAAATAAAGGTGGTACCACGGCTTTTCGTCCTTTGGAATATTTTTTATTCTGAAGGATTTTTTTAATAAGAGGAGAATATTTATGAATTATCAAAAGTATAAAAGATTTGAAACAATTCAATTAAAAGATAGAACATGGCCAGATAAAATAATTAATGAAGCACCAATATGGTGTAGCGTAGATTTAAGAGATGGTAATCAAGCATTAATTACCCCCATGAATATTCAAGAAAAATTAGAAATGTTTCAAACACTTGTTAATATGGGATTTAAAGAAATTGAAGTTGGATTTCCTTCATCTAGCCAAATTGAATATGATTTTATTAGAACATTAATTGAAAAAAATCTTATTCCTAATGATGTTACAATCCAAGTATTAACTCAAGCAAGAGAACATTTAATCCGTAAAACATTTGCATGTCTAAAAGGATTGAAAAAAGCGATTGTTCACGTTTATAATTCAACTTCCATATTACAAAGAGATGTCGTATTTCATAAATCAAAAGAAGAAATAAAACAAATTGCTATTGATGGAGTTGCATTAGTCAAAAAATTATCATTAGAATTTGATGGCGAAATTATTTTAGAATATTCTCCCGAATCATTTACAGGAACAGAAATGGATTATGCTGTTGAAGTGTGTGATGCTGTAATGGATACATGGGAAGCATCTAAAGATAAAAAAGTTATTATTAATTTACCAGCAACTGTTGAGATGGATAGTCCTAATGTTTATGCTGACCAAATTGAATATGTTTTAAGAAAATTCAAAGATCGTAATCGGGTGATTTTAAGTTTACACCCCCACAATGATAGAGGATGTGGTGTTGCCGCCGCAGAACTAGGAATGATGGCAGGAGCAGATCGTATTGAAGGAACTTTATTTGGTAATGGTGAACGTACTGGCAATGTTGACATAATTACATTGGCGTTAAATTTATTTACTCATGGAGTTGATCCTAAATTAAAAATTAATGATATTAACAAAATCAAAGATATGTATGAAAGAACTACGAAAATGATTGTTTCCGATCGTCACCCATATGCAGGTAAATTAGTCTTTTGTGCCTTTAGTGGTTCACATCAAGATGCTATTAATAAAGGCATGCATGCTTATCTTGAAAGGAAGAATCCAATTTGGGAAGTTCCTTATTTACCAATAGATCCAAGTGATTTGGGAAGAAAATATGAACCCATTGTAAGAATTAATTCACAATCAGGAAAAGGTGGTATAGCATTTGTTTTAGAACAAAATTATGGTTATCGATTACCCAAAAAAATGCAAATTCAATTTTCTAATCACATTCAAAAAATATCTGAAGCTGAAGGGGAATTGTTACCTAATAGAATCTTTGATGAATTTACCAAAGAATATATTAATTTAGACAATCCTATATCATTTATTCATGCTAAGTTTCAAGAAATACAAGATAAAGAGACATATAGTCGTAAAGTAACAATAACAATTGAAAAAGATAAAAAAGAATTACAAACCAAAGGAAATGGCAATGGACCAATAGAAGCAACAGTTAATGCTTTAAATAATTTATTAAATATTCAAACAGATATTTTAGATTATGAAGAACATTCATTGTCATCGGGATCTGATTCATTAGCTGCAGCTTATGTTGAGATACATGATGTTAAAACCAATAATGTGGAATATGGTGTAGGAAGAGATAAAAACATTTCAATTGCTACTGTAAGAGCAGTATTTAGTGCAATAAATCGTTTATTAAGAAAGTAATTAAGAGGAAAAAATCATTTAGAAATAAAAAATATTTAATCTTCATAAAATTAAATAAAACATTAATTTAAGATGAAAATGAATGAAAATAAAGAAAAAACTTTATTATTTATTAGTTTTAGATTATAATATACATATATATTAAAATATACATATATATTAAAATATACATATATATTAAAATATAATATACAAGAGGTGAATTGTGGAAACTAGACATATATTATCTGTATTAGTTAAAAATAATTCAGGTGTTTTAAGTAGAATATCTGGATTGTTTAGTAGAAGAGGTTATAACATAGATAGTTTATCAGTTGGTAAAACTGAAAATCCTGAAGTATCAAGAATGACAATAGCTGTCTATGCCGATGATGATATGATATTACAAATTAAAAATCAAGTTGCAAAACTTGTTGAAGTGATAAAAGTAATTGAACTTACACCACAAGATTCAGTAATTAGAGAAATGGTAATGATTAAAATAGATGCATCACAAGATAATAGAGCATCAATTATTGAAATTGCCAATATTTTTAGAGCAAGAATTGTTGATGTGGCATTAGATGCTTTAATTATTGAAACAACTGGTGATCAAGGAAAAACAGATGCCCTAATTAGTATGCTTTCTGTTTATGGTGTTAAAGAAGTAATACGTACAGGTTGTACAGCTTTACAAAGAGGGAATAAAGAATTAAAAGATGAATAAATAACAAAATGCTAAAAGGAGGACAAAAAAATGGCAAATTTGTATTATAGTAAAGATTGTAATTTAAATTTATTGAAAGGTAAAACAGTAGCAATAATTGGTTACGGAAGTCAAGGACATGCTCATGCCTTAAACTTACACGATTCAGGTGTCGATGTAATTGTTGGTTTATATGAAGGAAGTAAATCTTGGAAAGTTGCTGAAGAAGCAGGTTTAAAAGTTATGTTAACCAAAGATGCTGTAGCTAAAGCTGACATCACAATGGTTTTAGTAAATGATGAAAAACAAGCAGATTTATATGCAAAAGATATTGCTCCATCATTAACTTCAGGAAAAACATTAGCTTTCGCTCATGGTTTTAATGTTCATTTCAAACAAATCGTTCCACCAAAAGATGTTAATATTATAATGATTGCTCCTAAAGGACCAGGTCATACAGTAAGAAGTCAATATTTAGAAGGTCATGGTGTTCCTGCTTTAATAGCAGTAGAACAAGATGCAACAGGAAATGCTAAAGACCTTGCATTAGCATATGCTGAAGGAATTGGTGCTGCTCGTGTTGGTATTTTAGAAACAACATTCAAAGAAGAAACAGAAACAGATTTATTTGGGGAACAAGCTGTATTATGTGGTGGTGTAACAGCATTAATGCAAGCTGGATTTGAAACACTTGTTGAAGCTGGATATAAACCAGAAAATGCTTATTTTGAATGTATCCATGAAATGAAACTAATCGTTGATTTAATTTATCAAGGTGGATTTAGTTATATGAGATATTCTATTTCTGATACAGCAGAATATGGAGATTATACAGTAGGTCCAAGAATTATTACTGATGAAACAAAGAAAGTAATGAAACAAGTATTAAAAGAAATTCAAGATGGTACATTTGCTAATAAATGGATCAAAGAAAATAAAGATGGCAGACCTAACTTCCCACAAATGAGAGCTGAACATGCTGATCATTTAGTTGAAAAAGTTGGTAAAGAATTAAGAAGTAAAATGTCATTTACAAAAAAAGATAATTAATTAATGAGTGGTGGAATTTTCTTCCACCATTCGTCAAAAATATCAAAGAAAGGAGATCAAAAAATAATGGAAAAAGTTTATATATTTGATTCAACTTTAAGGGACGGAGCCCAAGCTGAAGGGATTTCTTATTCAGTTCAAGATAAATTAAAAATTGTTGAATCATTAGATGAATTAGGTATTGATTATATTGAAGCTGGTAACCCATCATCTAATGTTAAAGATTTAGAATTTTTTAAAGAAGTAAATCAATTAAAACTTAATCATTCTAAAATTGTTGCTTTTGGTAGTACAAGAAGATGTAATATTTTACCAGAAGAAGATTCTAATCTTCAATCTTTATTAAGTGCTAATACTGAAGTAATTGCTATTTTTGGTAAAAGTTGGGATTTTCATGTAACAGAAATTTTAAAAACAACATTAGAAGAAAATCTTTCCATGATTTCGTCGTCAATTAAATTTTTGGTAAAAAATGGTAAGAAAGTATTTTTTGATGCTGAACATTTCTTTGATGGATATAAACATAATCCTGTTTATGCATTAAAAACAATCCAAACAGCTGAAGAAGCAGGAGCTAGTAGTGTTGTATTATGTGATACAAATGGAGGATGTTTTCCTGATGAAATAGCAACTATTGTATCAGAAGTAAGAAAAAAAACAAAAATTGAAATTGGTATTCACACTCATAATGATACAGGTCAAGCTGTAGCATCTACTATTATGGCTGTTATGAATGGTGTAAGACAAATTCAAGGGACAATTATTGGTATAGGGGAAAGATGTGGAAATGCTAATCTTTCCACAACCATTGCAAATTTAGAATTAAAAAAAGGATATCAATGTTTACCAAATGGTAATATTCAATTATTAAAATCTATTTGTGTAAGAATTGCTGAAATATCTAATCTTGCTCTTGATAAAACAATGCCTTATGTAGGTGATAGTGCTTTTGCTCATAAAGCTGGTATGCATATAGATGGTGTCTTAAAGTCAAGTTCTTCATTTGAACATGTTGATCCTGAATTAATTGGTAATAGTCGAAGATTTTTATTATCAGAAGTTGCTGGAAGAGGAACAATTTTAAGAAAATTAAAAAAGATTAAACCTGATATTACTAAAGATGATCCTTTAGTTCTTGATATGGTTAATAAAGTAAAAGAATTAGAATATCAAGGATATCAATTTGAAGGAGCAGATGCTTGTTTTGAATTACTTGCTTTAAAAGCAATGGGACTTTATCAATCGTTTTTTAAACTAGAAAGTTTTAAAGTTATTGGTGATACAACGAATAAAAGTTGTCTTTCAACATCAACTGCAATGATTAAAATATCAGTTGATGGAAAAACAGAAATCACAGCAGCTGAAGGCAAAGGACCTGTTAATGCTTTAGATAAAGCTTTAAGAAAAGCATTAGAAGTTTTCTATCCTGAAGTGAAAGATATTCGTCTAGTGGATTATAAAGTTAGAATATTAAATACTAATTCTGGAACAAGTGCCACAACAAGAGTTTTAATATCTTCGTCAGATGGCAAAAATATTTGGAATACTGTTGGTGTATCAGAAGATATAATTGAAGCAAGTTGGATTGCTTTAGTTGATTCAATTGAATATAAATTAAATAAAACAAAAAGACAAGGAGATTAAAATATGGGAATGACAATGACACAAAAAATTCTTGCTGCCCATGCAGGATTAAAAGAGGTTGTCGCAGGACAATTAATAGAAGCTAATTTAGATTTAGTTTTAGGAAATGATGTAACAACTCCTGTTGCAATAAATGAATTTCAAAAAATTGGCTTTAATGAAGTTTTTGATAAGGATAAGGTGGTAATTGTTCCTGACCATTTTGCTCCTAATAAAGATATTAAAGCTGCTGAACAATGTAAAAAAATAAGAGAATTTGCTCGTAATAAAAATATAACAAATTATTTTGAAGTTGGACAAATGGGAATTGAACATGCCTTATTACCTGAAAAAGGATTAGTAGTGGCAGGTAATGCAGTAATAGGTGCTGATTCACATACTTGTACATATGGTGCTTTAGGGGCATTTTCCACTGGTGTAGGTAGTACTGATATGGCTGCAGGAATGGCAACAGGTAAAGCATGGTTTAAAGTTCCTTCCGCAATCAAATTTGTTTTAAAAAATGAATTAAAAGGATATGCAAGTGGCAAAGATGTAATTTTACATATCATTGGCATGATTGGAGTAGATGGAGCATTATATAAATCAATGGAATTTGTTGGCGAAGGAGTTCATTCATTAAGTATGGATGCTCGTTTCACAATTGCTAATATGGCAATTGAAGCAGGAGCTAAAAATGGTATTTTCCCAGTTGATGATAAAACTATTGAATATATGAATAAACATTCAAAAAAACAATATCAAATATTTACAGCTGATGAAGATGCTGAATATGATGCAGTATATGAAATTGATTTAGCAAAAATTCGTCCAACTGTTGCATTTCCTCATTTACCAGAAAATACTAAAACAATTGATGAAATTAAAGAAAAAGAAATTAAAATCGATCAAGTTGTTATTGGCTCTTGTACAAATGGTAGATTAGAAGATTTACGTATTGCTCGTGATATTATTAAAGGACATAAAGTAAATAAAGATGTTAGAGTAATAATATTACCTGGAACACAAAAAATATATTTACAAGCTATTGTTGAAGGAATAGTTCAAGATTTAGTTGAAGCAGGATGTGCATTTAGTACCCCAACCTGTGGACCTTGCCTAGGTGGTCATATGGGAATTCTTGCCAAAGGTGAAAAAGCTATTTCCACAACTAATCGTAATTTTGTTGGACGTATGGGTCATACAGAATCAGAAGTCTATTTAGCAAGCCCTGCTGTAGCAGCAGCAAGTGCCCTAACAGGATATATTACAAATCCCGAAAAATTGGAGGTTAAATAAATGGAAGCTTTAGGAAAAGTATTTCGTTATGGAAACAATGTTGATACCGATGTTATTATTCCAGCACGTTATTTAAATACATCAGATGCTAATGAATTAGCTAAACATTGTATGGAAGATTTAGATCAAACATTTGTTTCTAGAGTACATCAAGGAGATATTATTGTTGCTGATAAAAATTTCGGTTGTGGATCATCTCGTGAACATGCTCCACTAGTAATAAAAACATCTGGAATTAGTTGTGTTATTGCTAAAACATTTGCGAGAATATTTTATCGTAATGCTATTAATATTGGTTTACCAATTTTAGAATGTGAAGAAGCTGCTGATCATATTAAAGATGGTGATATTGTGAAAGTTGATTTTGCATCAGGTAAAATAACTAATGTTACTAAAAATGAAACTTATCAAGCTCAACCATTTCCTGAATTCATGCAAAAAATAATGCAAGCCAATGGCTTAGTTAATTATATAAAAGAGAAAAAATAAAGGTGAAAAAAATGAAATATAAAATTGTTACATTACCAGGTGATGGTATTGGACCAGATATTGTTAGAGAAGCTGTAAAAGTTCTTAATAAAGTTGGTGAAGTTTATCATCATACATTTGAAATTGAAGAGAAATTAATGGGAGGTTGTGCAATTGATATTAAAGGTTGTTCTTTACCTCAAGATACAATTGATGCTTCATTAGCATCTGATGCTGTTTTACTTGGAGCTGTTGGTGGAGCAAAGTGGGATAATCTTCCTAATGGAGATCGTCCTGAAAAAGGATTATTAGGTATTCGTAAAGCTTTAGGTTTGTTTGCTAATTTACGCCCTGCTGTTTTATATTCTGAATTAAAATTTGCTAGTCCTTTAAAAGAATCAATTATTGGTGATAGTTTAGATATTTTAATTGTTAGAGAATTGACAAGTGGAATTTATTTTGGTGAAAAGAACCATGTGGAAGATAAAGAAAATCCTGAACTTACATTTTCTTCAGATTTAGAAAAATATAATGTAAAAGAAATAAGACGTATTGCAAAAGTTGGATTTGATGCTGCAATGAAAAGAAATAAAAAAGTAACAGTTGTTGATAAAGCTAATGTGTTAGAATCTTCAAGATTATGGCGTAAAGTTATTCATGAAGTAGAAAAAGAATATCCATCAGTTACATGCAATTATTTATATGTTGATAATGCTGCAATGCAACTTGTGGCAAATCCTAAACAATTTGATGTAATTGTTACATCTAATCTTTTTGGTGATATTTTATCAGATGAAGCTAGTATTATTACAGGTTCTATTGGTATGTTAGCTTCAGCTTCATTAGGTGAGGGACATTTAGGATTATATGAACCTATTCATGGATCTGCTCCTGATATTGCTGGTAAAAACATTGCAAATCCAATTGCTACTATTCTTTCAGTCGCTATGATGCTACGTTATTCATTGCAATTAGAAAATGAAGCTAAAGCTATTGAAAAAGCTGTTAGTGATGTATTAAAAGAAGGATATAGAACTCAAGATATTATGAGTGAAGGAATGAAAAAAGTATCCACTATTGAAATGGGAGATTTGGTAACAAATCATATTCAATGAGGTGACAAAATGATAAGTGATAAAGTTAAGAAAGGACCAAGTAAAGTTCCTCATCGTTCATTATTTAAAGCAATGGGCTATACAGATGAAGAATTAAATAGACCTTTAGTAGGTATTGTTTCCGCAAAAAGTGAAATTGTACCTGGTCATTTCCACTTAGATAAAATAACAGAAGCAGTTAAAAGAGGTGTTTTATTAGCTGGCGGAACTCCTATTGAAATACCAACTATTGGTGTTTGTGATGGTATAGCTATGGGACATGAAGGAATGAAATATTCTCTTGTAACAAGAGAATTAATTGCTGATTCAATTGAATGTATGGCTGTTGCTCATGCTTTTGATGGATTAGTATTAGTTCCTAATTGTGATAAAATAGTTCCAGGAATGATAATGGGTGCAGCTCGCATCAATTTACCAACAATTGTTATGAGTGGTGGACCGATGCTTGCAGGAAATGTTAAAGGGAAGAAAACAAGTCTTTCCACAACTTTTGAAGCTGTTGGTGCTTATACAGCTGGTAAAATAACTGAAGAAGAATTATTAGAATATGAAAATCATGCTTGCCCTGGTTGTGGTAGTTGTTCAGGAATGTTTACTGCAAATAGTATGAATTGTGTAATGGAAGTACTAGGTATTGCTCTTCCTGGCCATGGTAGTATTCCAGCAGTATATGCTGAACGTTATCGATTAGCTAAACAATCAGGAATGGCAATTATGAAATTAATTGAAAAAAATATTAAATGTCGTGATATATTAACTAAAGAAGCTTTCGAAAATGCTTTAAAAGTTGATATGGCATTAGGATGTAGTACTAATACAATGTTACACTTACCTGCTATTGCTCATGAAGCAGGAGTTACAATTAATATTGAAGATGCTAATAAATTTAGTGAAATAGTACCAAATCTTTGCCGTCTTGCTCCTGCTGGACCACATTATATGGAAGAATTATATTTTGCTGGGGGAGTTGGAGCAGTAATGAAAGAATTAACAAAGAAAAATTTACTTAATACCTCATTATTAACTGTAACATGTAAAAAAATAGAAGATAATTTAAAAGGAGTTATTAATAAAAATCCTGAAATTATTCGCCCAATTGATAATCCATATAGTCCTACAGGTGGTCTTGCTGTTTTAAAAGGTAATCTTGCAACAGAAGGATGTGTTGTAAAACGTTCCGCTGTAGCTAAAGAGATGTTAAAACATAGTGGACCTGCGAGAGTATATAATAGTGAAGAAGAAGCTAATGATGCCATATTAAGTGGACAAATAAAAGATGGAGATATTGTGGTTATTCGTTATGAAGGACCAAAAGGTGGACCTGGTATGCGTGAAATGTTAACTCCAACTGCTAATCTTGCTGGTATGGGTTTAGATAAAACAGTTGCTTTAATTACTGATGGTAGATTTTCAGGAGCAACACGTGGAGCATGTATTGGGCATGTTTGTCCTGAAGCAGCAATGGGTGGTTTAATTAGCCTTGTTGAAGAAGGAGATATCATTGATATTGATATTAATGCTTATAAAATAGAATTAAGAGTTGATGAAAAAACTTTAGAAGAAAGAAGAAAGAAATGGGTTTGTCCAGAACCAAATGTTAAAAATGGTTATTTAGCAAGATATGCGAAACTTGTTTCATCTGCTTCTAAAGGTGCTATTTTCAAGGATTGAGGTGACATATGAAAATCAACGGATCACAGATTTTAATTGAGTGTTTGTTAGAACAAGGAGTAGATACAGTATTTGGTTTCCCTGGCGGAGCTGTATTATTTATCTATGATGCGTTATATCAAAACAGTCATCGTATTCGTCATATTTTAACATGCCATGAACAAAGTGCTGCTCATGCTGCTGATGGCTATGCTCGTTCCACAGGTAAAGTTGGTGTATGTATTGCAACATCAGGACCAGGAGCAACTAATTTGATTACAGGTATTGCTACTGCATATATGGATTCTATTCCAATGATTGCTATTACAGGTAATGTTGGAAGAAACTTAATTGGTAAAGATAGTTTTCAAGAAGTCGACATTACTGGTATTACAATGCCTATTACAAAACATAATTATATTGTTAAATCGATTGAAAGTTTAGCTGATATAATTCGTGAAGCATTTTATATTGCTAAAAGTGGTAGACCAGGACCAGTTTTAATTGATATTCCTAAAGATATTTCTAATGCCTTTTGTGAATATACCCCTAAAAAGCCACAAGAAATTAATCGTTTAATTGATTACAATGATAAAGATTTAGAAAAAATAGTTGATGTAATTAATCAAGCTAAAAAACCATTAATATACGCTGGTGGCGGTGTTATCAGTAGTGATGCAAGTCAAGAATTATTGAAGTTTGCTGAAAAAATAGAATGCCCTGTAGCCACTTCTTTAATGGGAAAAGGTGGTTTTCCTGAAACTCATAATTTATCAACAGGAATGATAGGTATGCATGGAACAATAGCTTCTAATAAAGCTATTATTGAATGTGATTGTTTATTAGCTTTAGGAACGCGTTTTAGTGATAGAGTATTAAGTAATATTAAAAGATTTGCCCCTAATGCAACTATTATTCACATTGATGTAGATGCTTCAGAATTAGGTAAAAATATCAAACCACATTATTCTATTCATGGTGATTTAAAATTAGTATTAAAATCACTTAATAATAAAATCAGTAAAAATCAACATAAAGATTGGTTAAATGAAATATTGTCATGGAAAAAGCTATTTAATCATTTAGAAAATTGTGACAGATTAAACCCTCGTTTCATGATGGAAGAAATATATGAACAAACTAATCATGAAGCAATTATTACCACTGAAGTGGGACAACATCAAATGTGGGCAGCTCAATATTACAAATACACAAAACCAAGAACATTAATAACATCAGGTGGACTTGGTACTATGGGATTTGGTACAGGAGCAGCAATAGGAGTACAAATTGCTAATCCTAATGCCACTGTTGTTCATATAGCTGGTGATGGATCTTTTAGAATGAACTTAACAGAACTTGCCACAATTAAAGAATATAATTTACCAATTATAATTGTAATTGTTCAAAATCAAACATTAGGAATGGTAAGACAATGGCAAACAGCATTTTATGAAAAAAGATATTCACAAACAGATCTAACAAGAGGACCAAATTTCATGAAACTTGCTCAAGCTTATGATGTTGATGGTTATGATACTCATACTAAAGAAGAATATCATCAAGCATTAAAAGAAGCTCTAGAAAAAAGAGCCCCTGCAATAATTCAATGTCATATAGATATTGATGAAAAAGTTTTACCAATGATTGCACCAGGTGCAGGAATTGATAGTTTTATTTTAGAATAATTATAATTATCTAAAGAAAGAGATTTTATGAAAAGATTTAAAATATTTTCTTTATTATTGATGACATTTATTGTTCTATTTCTTGTTGGTTGTCATCATCAACATACATTTGAAGAGAAATGGACATATGATGAAAAACAACATTGGCATAAAGCTACATGTAACGATACTGATGAAAAGAAAGATCTAAATAATCATACATTTGGTGAATGGATTATTGAAAAAGAAGCAACCGAACAAGAAAATGGTTTAAAGACAAGAACATGTAGTACATGTTTATATAAAGAAGAAGAAACAATTAATAAATTAACTCATCAACATACATTTGAAGAGAAATGGACATATGATGAAAAACAACATTGGCATAAAGCTACATGTAACGATACTG
>CANQVC010000037.1 GCA_947627195.1 uncultured Bacilli bacterium | reverse complement strand
TGAATAACCTGTCAGTTCACTAATTGTAGAGAATGATAGTCCATTTAAAGATTTGTTTTTTAAAAGATTTAAAAGATTAAATGAATAATAACATAAAATCACCTCCTATGTAAGTATACATTGGAAGGTGAAAAATATCAAATAGGTGGTATCATTTTGAAAAATGAGAAACTGGTATCATTTTGAAAAAGTATTAACAAAAATTAAAAAAAGTGTTGCTTTTTAAAATGACTTATGATACAATATATAAGGCTTTTTAGGGGCTGTGATTTATGAGGTTGCTGACACACACGGTTGAGTTGCCTATACATGTGTAGTCAGGTAATTCATAATGAGCCTAAGCACAAAGATGCATAAAGGAGGACCATAAAATGGCAAGAAAATCATTAAGAATCAAATTAGTTTCTTATGACCACAGATTGTTAGATGAATCTGCGAAAAAAATTGTTGATGCAGCGAAGAAGACTGGAGCAGTAGTCTCTGGACCAATTCCTCTACCAACAGAAAAAGAAGTGTTTACAATCATTCGTTCACCACACAAATACAAAGACAGTCGTGAACAATTTGAAAGAAGAACACACAAAAGATTAATCGACATCGTAGCAACAACACCAAAGACAATGGATACATTGGTACATTTGGAAATTCCTGCTGGTGTTGAAATCATTCTAAAATAAATGAGTATAAGGAGGTGCACTCATGGCCAAAGGAATCTTAGGTAAAAAAGTCGGAATGACACAAATTTTTTCAACTGATGGTACAACTTTAATTCCTGTAACAGTAATTGAAGTAACACCAAATGTTGTCTTACAAAAGAAGACTGTGGAAACTGATGGATATCAGGCAGTACAGCTAGGCTATGCCGATAAGAAAAATACGACAAAGCCTGAACAAGGACATGCTGCAAAAGCAAACACAAATCCTAAGCGCTTCATTAAAGAAATCGCTGGGGAAGAAATGTTGGCGTTTGAAGTAGGTCAAGAGGTGAAAGCAAATATATTTGCTGAAGGTGAAATTGTTGATGTAACAGGTACATCAAAAGGTAAAGGATACAGTGGAGCTATTAAACGATGGAATTTCCATCGTGGACCTATGGCTCACGGATCTGGATATCACCGTGGCATTGGATCAATGGGTAGTATTGATCCAGCAAGAGTTAAAAAAGGTAAAAAGATGGCTGGTAGATTAGGTCAAGAAACCGTAACTATTCAAAATCTTAAAGTTGTTAAAATTGATTTAGAAAAAAATGTTATGTTAATTAAGGGAAATGTCCCAGGAGCTAAAAATTCCTTCGTTGTTGTTACAAACGGCATTAAGGCAAATACTCCTGCCATTCAACCTGAAGCATTAGCTGATTAGTTAGCTGATGTGAAGTAAA
The DNA here is from genome assembly GCA_947627195.1 of uncultured Bacilli bacterium. Taxonomy (GTDB): domain Bacteria; phylum Bacillota_I; class Bacilli_A; order ML615J-28; family CAG-698; genus CAKOMG01. The sequence goes on along the minus strand of CANQVC010000037.1, from coordinate 19,942 downwards.
GAAAGGAGAAAATAAAATGCCTAGTATTGCAGTATTTAATCAAACGGGTGAACAAGTTAAAAAACTTGAATTAAGTGATGCTGTTTATGCAGTTACACCTAATATGCAAGCCGTTTATGATGTCGTTTATGCTCAACGTGCTTCATTACGTCAAGGAACACATGATACAAAGAACCGTACCGAAGTAAGTGGCGGTGGAAGAAAACCTTGGAGACAAAAAGGTACAGGTCGTGCTCGTCAAGGATCTATTAGAGCTCCTCAATGGCGTGGTGGTGGAATTGTATTTGGTCCAACTCCAAGAAGTTATGCTGTTAAAGTAAATAAAAAAGTTGTTAAAGTTGCTTTAAAAAATTTATTAACAAATCGTATTAGTAATAATAATATTGTTGTTGTTGATAAAATTGAACTAGAAGATAATAAAACAAAAAGTTTAGTTCAAGTATTAGAAACATTTAAAACAATGGATAAAAAGACTATTGTTATTACTGAAGAAGAAAACTTCAACTTGTCATTAGCTGGAAGAAATATTCCTAATGTATATGTTCAAACTAGAAATCATCTAAGTGTTTTAGACTTGATTAATGGTGAAGTATATGTTATGACTGAAGAAGTTGCGAAAAAGTACGAGGAGGAATTACAATAATGAAAAGTTGTTATGATATTATTATTCGTCCTTTGATTACAGAAAAAACAATGAAATTAGTAGAAGGACGCCAATATACTTTTGAAGTAAAACAAGGCTGCAACAAAATAGAAGTTAAAAATGCAGTTAAAGAAGCTTTCAATGTTAAAGTAGAAGCTGTACGTATGATTAATACACGTCGTAAAGAACGTCGTGTAGGTAAATACACAGGTCTTCGCCCAGCAGTACAAAAAGCAATTGTTAAACTTGCTGATGGTTATAAAATTGAAGCATTTGAATTATAGGAGGAAAAATATAAATGGCTATTAAAGCATATAAACCAACCACAAATGGTCGCCGTGATATGACTGTGTTAGTTTATAAAGAAGAAATCACATGCGATACTCCTGAGAAAAGTCTACTAGAACCTATTAAAGGCAAAGGTGGAAGAAATAATGTTGGTAGAATTACTGTTCGTCATCAAGGTGGTGGCGAAAAGAGAAAATATCGTGTAATTGACTTTAAACGTGATAAAGACAATGTACCTGGTATTGTTAAAACAATTGAATATGATCCAAACAGAACTGCAAACATTGCTTTGATTGCATATTTGGATGGTGAAAAAAGATATATCATTGCTCCTAAAGGATTAACAGTTGGAACAAAAATTTATTCTGGTGCTGACGCTGACATTAAAATTGGTAATGCTCTTCCACTTGAAAAAATTCCTGTTGGTACAATGGTTCATAATATTGAACTTCATCCAGGAGCTGGAGCACAACTTGTTAGAAGTGCAGGAGCAAGTGCGCAAATTTTAGGACGTGAAGATAAATATGTTCTAATTCGTTTAACAAGTGGTGAAGTTAGAAAAATTCTTGGCGTATGTCGTGCTACAATTGGTGAAGTTGGCAACGCTGATTATATGAATGTCAATATTGGTAAAGCTGGTAGAACTCGTCATATGGGTATTCGTCCTACTGTTAGAGGTTCTGTTATGAACCCTAATGATCACCCTCATGGTGGTGGTGAAGGTAGAGCACCAGTTGGACGTAAATCTCCACTTACTCCTTGGGGTAAGATTGCTCTTGGTAAGAAGACACGTAATAAAAAGAAAAAATCGACTGAACTTATTGTTCGTCGTCGTAACGGTTAATGAGGAGGGATATAAATGGCTCGTTCAACAAAAAAAGGATATTTCTGCGATGATCATTTAATGAAAAAAGTTGTTGCATTAAATGAATCAAATACTAAAAAAGTTATACAGACATGGTCTAGAAGATCAACCATCTTCCCTGATTTCATTGGTCATACAATTGGGGTTTACAATGGTAAAGAACATGTTCCTGTATATATTACTGAAGATATGGTTGGTCACAAATTAGGTGAATTTGCGCCAACGAGAACATATCGTGGACATGGAAAAGATAAGAAAGCTGCGAAATAAGGAGGAGAGAATTGATGGAAGACGTTATTACAGCAAGAGCTGAAGCGAAAACTGTTCGTATCTCTGCTCAAAAAGTTCGCTTAGTTTTGGATTTAATTCGTGGCAAAAATGTTGGAGATGCTTTTAACATTTTAAAGTTAACTCCAAATGAAGCAAGCACTCATACTGCTAAAGTTTTAAAATCAGCAGTTGCTAATGCAAAAAATAATTATCAAATGGATGTAAATAAATTATATGTTAAAGAAATATATGCAAATGAAGGAATTACAATGAAAAGAATGTTACCACGTGCTAAAGGTAGTGGAAGTAGACTACTAAAAAGAACAAGCAACATTGTTGTTGTAGTTGCGGAAAGAAATTAAGGAGGATCTCAAATGGGACAAAAAGTTAGCCCAATAGGAATGCGTTTAGGTATCATTCGTGATTGGGATTCAAAGTGGTATGCAAATAAATTAGAAGTTCCTGCATTATTGCATGAAGATATTGCTATTCGTAAGGAACTTGATCGTTTTTACAAGAAAGCTCAAGTATCTAGAGTTGCTATTGAAAGAGTAAAATCAAAAATCATGATTTCTGTTTATACAGCTAAACCAGGATTTGTTATTGGTCGTGAAGGAGCAATTAAACAAGAAATCGTTAAAAAATTAGAAAAAATGACTGGTAAAACTGTATTCATGAATGTCATTGAGATTAAAGAACCTGACTTAGATGCAACACTTGTTGCTAGAAGAATGGCTGAAGAATTAGAAAACAGAGCATCATTTAGACGTGTACAAAAGAAAGCAATCCAACAAACAATGAAAGCAGGAGCAAAAGGAATTAAAACTTCTATTTCAGGAAGACTTGGTGGTGCTGAAATGGCTCGTCGTGAAGGATATTCTGAAGGTACAGTACCTCTTCACACATTAAGAGCAGATATTGATTATGCCATTGCTGAAGCAAATACAACTTATGGTAAATTAGGTGTCAAAGTTTGGATTTGTAAAGGTGAAGTTTTACCTGCAAAAAAGGAGGCTAAATAATTATGTTAATGCCTAAAAGAACAAAATATCGTAGACCACATCGTGTTAGTTACGAAGGTAAAGCTAAAGGCGCAAAAGAAATAAGTTTTGGTGAATATGGTTTAATGGCCTTAGAAGGTACATGGATTAACCAAAGACAAATTGAAGCAGCTCGTATTGCTATGACACGTTATATGAAACGTATAGGTCAAGTATGGATTCGTATATTCCCTCATATGGCACAAACTAAAAAACCACTTGAAGTTCGTATGGGTGGTGGAAAAGGTAGTCCAGAAGGTTATGTTGCAGTTGTAAAACGTGGCACTGTCATGTTTGAAATTGGTGGCGTAAGTGAAGACGTTGCTCGTGAAGCATTACGTTTAGCTTCTCATAAATTACCAATTCAAACAAAATTTGTGAAAAAGGAAGTTAGTGGTGAATAATTATGGCTAGAAAGAAAAAAGAAGTTAAAATTGTTAAAAAGCAATCTGAGTCAGAAAAGATTAGAGAAATGGACGTTGCCACTATTGAAAAGAATATTGCAGATTTAAAGCAAGAATTATTTAATTTACGTTTTCAAGCAGCTGTAGGTAAGCTTGAAAATACTGCACAAATCAAAAAGAACAAAAAGCAAATTGCTCGTATGAAAACAATTCTTACTGAGCGTGCTAATGCTCTTAAGTAGGAGGCAATCATGGAAAGAAATACACGTAAAGTATATGTTGGTAAAGTATCTTCTTGTGTAGAAGATAAAACCATCAAAGTAGTAGTAACAACATATCGTAAACATCCATTATATGGAAAACGAGTTGTTTATACAAAAAAATTTACTGCACATGACGAAAACAACGAAGCAAAATTAGGAGATACTGTTAAGATTATGGAAACAAGACCATTATCTAAAACTAAACGTTTCCGTTTAATTGAAATCGTTGAAAAAGCAGTCATTCTATAGAGGGAGGTAATATATCGTGATACAACAAGAATCAAGATTAAAAGTTGCTGATAACTCTGGTGCTAGAGAAATTCTTACCATCAAAATATTAGGTGGTACTAGACATAGATATGCAAATATTGGTGATATTATTGTAGCTACTGTTAAAACAGCTATTCCTGGTGGAACTGTTAAAAAAGGAGATGTTGTTAAAGCAGTAGTTGTAAGAACAAAAAGTGGTATGAGAAGAGCAGATGGTTCATATATCAAATTTGATGATAATGCTGCCGTTATTATTAAAGATGATAAAACACCAAGAGGTACTCGTATTTTTGGACCTGTTGCTCGTGAACTTCGTGATAAAGATTTCATGAAAATTATTTCTCTTGCCCCTGAGGTTCTTTAAGAGGAGGAAATGACAATGCATATTAAAAAAGGTGATACCGTTGTCGTTATTAGCGGCAATGATAAAGGAAAAAAAGGTACTGTTGTTGAAGTACAAGCAAAGAAAAACCGTGTGGTTGTTGAAGGTGTTAATACTGTATCTCGTCATACAAAACCTTCTCAAAGTAACCCAGATGGTGGAATTGTGAAGAAAGATGCTCCAATTGATGCATCAAACGTTATGATTCTTGATCCATCCAATAATGAACCAACAAGAGTTGGTTATAAAATGGAAGGCGATAAGAAAGTACGTTATGCAAAGAAATCTGGAACAGTTCTTGATAAGTAGGAGGAACTATGAATCGAGTACAAGAAAATTATGTAAATAATATTAAACCAGCATTAATGCAAAAGTTTCATTATACTTCTGTTATGCAGGTTCCAAAATTAAATAAGATTGTCATCAACATGGGTGTTGGCGATGCAATGAGTAATTCTAAAGCATTAGACTCTGCTGTTGATGAATTAACCCAAATTGTTGGACAAAAACCAATAATTACCAAAGCTAGAAAATCAATTGCTGCATTTAAACTTCGTGAAGGTGTTTCTATTGGATGTAAAGTAACACTACGTGGTGAAAGAATGTATCAATTTTATGATAAATTAGTTTCAATAGCTCTTCCTCGTGTTCGTGATTTCCGTGGTCTTTCTAAAGATTCATTTGATGGACGTGGAAATTATACATTAGGAATTAAAGAACAATTAATATTCCCTGAAATTAATTATGATAAAATATTTAAAATTCGTGGAATGGATATTGTTATTGTAACAACAGCAAAAACTGATGAAGAAGGACGCGAGCTTTTAACACAGCTTGGCATGCCTTTTAGAAAGTAGGAGGGTTATCATGGCAAAAACATCGTTAGTAGTAAAAAATCATCGTACACCAAAATTTAAGGTAAGAGAATATACACGTTGTGAACGTTGCGGTAGACCTCATGCTGTATACCGTAAATTCAAACTATGCCGTCTATGCTTTAGAGAGTTAGCACATAAAGGTCAAATTCCTGGTGTGACTAAAGCTAGTTGGTAGAAAGGAGAAAAGTATGGGAATGACTGATCCAATTGCTGATATGCTTACACGCATTCGTAATGCTAATCAAATGAAGCATGCGACTGTAATGATACCAGCATCAAAAATTAAATTAGAAATTTTAAATGTAATGAAAAATGAAGGTTATATTGAAGATGCTGAATATGTTCAAGATGACAAACAAGGGAACATCAAAGTAACTTTAAAATATACAGAATCAAAAGAAAGAGTAATTAAGGGTATTACACGTATTTCTAAACCAGGACTTCGTGTATATGCAAAAGCAACAGAAATGCCTAAAGTTTTAAATGGTTTAGGAGTTGCTGTTGTTTCAACTTCAAATGGTGTAATGACTGATAGAGAAGCTCGCCAAAAACATTTTGGTGGGGAAGTTATCGCCTACATTTGGTAATTTATAGGAGGAATTAATAATGTCACGTATCGGTAAAAAAGTAATTCCATTACAAGCTGGTGTATCAGTAGTTGTTAATGAAAATAATCATGTTACTGCAAAAGGACCTAAAGGTGAAATTTCATTCACATTTAACCCTAAAATGACCATTGAAGTTGAAGGTACTTCTGTAAAGGTAACAAGACCAAGTGATTCAATAGAAGATAAAAGAATCCACGGAACAACAAGAGCTATTCTACATAATATGGTTGAAGGCGTTACAAATGGTTTTTCTAAATCATTAGCAATCGAAGGTGTAGGATATCGTGCTTCATTAAAAGGAAGAACTATTGTTATTGCAGCTGGTTTTTCTCATTTAGTTGAATTACCAATTCCTGAAGGATTAACAGTTCAATGTCCATCACAAACAGAAATTGTAATCAGTGGAATTGATAAACAACAAGTTGGACAATTTGCTGCTGAAGTAAGAGAAGTTCGTAAACCTGAACCATATAAAGGTAAAGGTATCCGTTATAAAGATGAAGTTGTTCGTCGTAAAGAAGGAAAGAAAGCTAAGTAGGAGGAAAACGTAAGAAAATGATAACTAAAAAATCTCGTAATGAAACTAGAAAAGTGCGTCACTTACGTATTCGTAAAAATATAAGTGGTACACCAAGCGTACCACGTCTTGCCGTCTTCAAGTCCAATGCAAACATTTATGCACAGGTCATTGACGATGTTGCAGGTGTAACACTGGTAAGTGCATCTAGCATTGATAAAGAATTAAAGTTGGCAAATGGCTCTAATATTGAAGCAGCTAAACAAGTAGGTGCTTTAGTTGCTAAAAGAGCCAAAGAAAAGAATATTGAGTCTATCGTTTTTGACCGTGGTGGTTATTTATATCATGGTAGAATTAAAGCGTTAGCCGATGCTGCTCGTGAAGCTGGCTTGAAATTCTAAGGAGGTATAACATGAGTCAAAAAAATGAAAAGAAACAATCAAAAAAAGAGACTTCAACTGCTGTTGAAAAATTATATGAAGAACGTGTTGTAAGTATCAACCACATTACTAAAGTTGTTAAAGGTGGTAGAAGATATCGTTTCAGTGCAGTTGTTGTAGTTGGTGATAAAAAAGGTCATGTAGGATTAGGAACTGGTAAAGCATTAGAAGTTCCTGATGCTATTAAAAAAGCCGTTGAAGATGCAAAGAAAAATTTAATTACTGTTCCAATTATTGATACAACTATTCCTCATGAAATAACAGGAATTTATGGTGCAGGTAGAGTATTCTTAAGACCAGCACCTGATGGAACTGGTGTAATCGCTGGTGGACCTGTTCGTGCCGTTGTTGAATTAGCAGGTATTAGTAATATCGTATCTAAGTCATTAGGTTCAAGCACACCTATTAACATTGTTAGAGCAACAATGAAAGGCTTAGCTACACTTAGAACTGCTGAACAAGTTGCAGCAATTCGTGGAAAGCAAAAGGAAGAAATTGTAGGTTAAAACTATGGCAGAAAAAACTATTACAATTAAATTAGTTAAAAGTGCTTATGGTCGTAAACCTAATCAAGCTAAAACATTAAAAGCTTTAGGTTTAACTAAGATTAATCAAGTTGTTGTGAAAACAGATAATGAATCTGTTCGTGGCATGATTGAAACTGTAAAACATTTAATAGAAGTTGTAGAATAGGAGGTGTCACATGAATTTACATGAGTTAAAACCAGTAGAAGGTGCAAGACATGTTCGAAAAAGAGTTGGCCGTGGAACAGGATCTGGAAACGGTAAAACTGCTGGTCGTGGACATAAAGGACAAAATGCTCGTAGTGGCGGTGGAGTACGTCCAGGATTTGAAGGTGGTCAAACTCCATTATTCAAACGTCTTCCTAAAAGAGGATTTACAAATGTAAACCATAAGGAATACGCAATCGTAAATATCGTTGACTTAAATCAGTTTGAAGCAAATACAGTTGTAACTTTAGAAAAACTTCAAGAAAAGAATTTAGTAAAGAAGGTATATAACGGTCTTAAGGTTTTGGGAAATGGAAAATTGGAAGTTGCATTAACTGTACAAGCAAACAAATTTTCTAAATCCGCTGAAGAGGCCATCAAAGCTGCTGGTGGATCAATCGAGGTGATTTAAAATGGAGAAAAAAATTTCTTCAAATACAAAGAAAATTATCATCATGATTATTGTTACTGCTGCTTTACTTTTAGTATATCGTTTAGGAGCTTTTATTACAATGCCATTTGTTAGTTATGATTTAATTCATAACTCTGCTGCGGCAACAATTGATTTTGGCTTCTTAGATGTATTTAGTGGTGGTGCATTAAGTAATTTCTCTGTTTTATGTCTTGGTGTAAGTCCTTATATTACATCATCTATCGTAATTCAATTATTGCAAATGGATATTGTTCCAAAGTTAAAAGAATGGTCAGAAGAAGGACCTGAAGGCAAACAAAAATTAAATCAATTAACTAGATATGTTTCATTAGGTCTTGCTTTTGTTCAAGCATTAACATTAACAATTGGTATTACATTAAATTATAAAGGTGCATATTTTGAAGCTAATAGTTTTGTTAGTGATAATCCAGCAATTTTATATGTTTATTTAGCAATCGTTGCTACTGCAGGTACAGCATTTACATTATGGCTTGCTGAAATAATTACTGCTCATGGTGTTGGTAATGGTACATCAATTTTAATTGTTGCTGGTATTCTTGCGACATTCCCACAAATGTTCACAGAATTAATTTCGCAATTAATTAATAATTCTGAAACAAGAAATATATTAGCATTCATTATTGTTATGTTATTATTTATTGCAATTATTATATTTATTGTCTTTATGGAAGGTGCACAAAGAAAAATTCCAATTCAATATTCTAATAGACCTGCAGCTGCTTCCTTTAGAGGAAAAAGTGATAGTAACATTCCAATTAAATTAAATTCTGCATCAGTTATTCCAGTTATCTTTGCATCAACATTAATGAGTTTACCTACAACAGCAATTACTTTGTTAGATTTAGATACAACTCAAGGAGCAGGATATTGGTTAAATCAAATTTTTGCTACAACAAGTAATAATAGTGGCAATGTATCTATTAATATTATTGGATTTGTTGTTTACATTTTGTTAATATTTATCTTCTCATTCTTCTATTCATTCTTACAAATGGATCCAACACAAATGGCTGATAATTTACAAAAACAAAATGCTTATGTTCCAGGTGTTCGCCCTGGTGAAGAAACAGCAGGTTATATTTCAAGAGTTTTATTTAAGATTACAATGGTAGGTGCTACATATTTATCAATTGTTGCTATTCTTCCAATTGTTATGTCAACTATTTTTGATCTTCCATCATCTGCCCAAATAGGTGGTACAGGATTAATTATCGTTGTTGGTGTTGCCATTGAAACATGGAAACAATTAAAACAAACAAAACAAGAAAAGCAATATCGTGGCTTCATTGATTAGGAGGATACATTAATGAAATTAATAATTATGGGACCTCCAGGAGCTGGTAAAGGTACACAAGCTGCTTATATAAAAAAATATTATAACATTCCTCATATTTCCACAGGAGATATGTTTAGAGAAGCAATCAAAGAAGAAACAGATTTAGGTTTAGAAGCAAAGTCATATATTGAAAAAGGAGCACTTGTTCCTGACAGTGTAACAATTGGACTTGTTGAAGAAAGATTATCCAAAAGTGATTGTAAAGATGGATTTCTTTTAGATGGATTTCCAAGAACAATTCCGCAAGCTAAAGCTTTAGATGAAATATTACATAATCTAAAAATTAAATTAGATGCTGTTATTAATATATCAGTTCCTGATTCTGTTTTAGTAGATCGTATCGTTGGTCGAAGAGTTTGTAAAAACTGTGGGGCAGGATACCATATTCATAATCAAAAACCTCGTCAAGATGGGGTGTGTGATGTATGTGGTGGACCACTTATTCAACGTAAAGACGATACTGAAGAAACAGTTGTTAATCGTTTAAAAGTTTATTCATCTCAAACAAAACCATTACTTGAATATTATGATAAAGCAAAATTAGTAAAGACAGTAAATGGTATTGGTGATATTCAAGAAATTTTTAAAAACATTCAAAATCTTCTTGGAGGGAATGAATGATTAATAAAAAAAGTGACCGTGAAATAGAATTGATGAGAGAGGCTGGAAGAATTACTGCTTTAGCCCATCGAAAGGTTGCGGAAGCAATTGCTCCTGGCGTCTCCACATTTGAATTAGATCGGATTGCAGAACAAGCGATTCGGGAAAATGGAGCTACTCCTTCATTTAAGGGATATGGAGGATTTCCTGGTTCCATATGCGCTTCCATTAATGATGTTGTCATTCATGGAATTCCCAAGAAAAATATTATTTTAAAACATGGTGATATTATTTCTATCGATATTGGGGCTTGTTATAAAGGCTACCATGGCGATAGTGCAAGAACACACGCAGTAGGAAAAATTAGCAAAGAAAAAGAAGATTTAATTCGTTGTACGCGTGAATCTTTTTATGAAGGTTTAAAGTTTGCTAAACCTAATAATCATTTGTCAGATATATCTCATGCTATTGAATCATATGTTGTAATGCATGGATATGGAGTTGTTCGTGATTTCACAGGACATGGTGTAGGGCAAAAACTACATGAAGATCCTGCCATTCCTAATTATGGTGATCCTGGAATGGGACCACTCTTAAAAGAAGGAATGACATTAGCAATCGAACCAATGGTTACTTCAGGCAATTATCGAGTTAAAGTTTTAAGTGATGGTTGGACAACAGTAACTGTTGATGGTAGTGATAGTGCACACTATGAAAATACGATTTTAATTACAAAAGATGGTTATGAAATCCTAACAACTGAAGAAGGAGGAAAGACAAATGTCAAAGAGTGATGTAATAGAATTAAGAGGAACAGTTAAAGAGGCTTTACCTAATACGCAATTTAGAGTTGTATTAGATAATGGTCATCAGATAATGGCTCACGTTTCTGGTAAAATCCGAATGAATTTCATTACCATTTTACCAGGTGATAAAGTAACTGTTGAACTATCACCATATGATTTAACACGTGGGCGTATTACTTATCGTCATAAGTAATTAAAGGAGGAAATAAATAATGAAGGTTAGACCATCGGTAAAACCAATTTGCGATCAATGTAAAGTGATTAAACGCCATGGCAAAGTTATGGTTATTTGTAAAAATCCCAAACATAAACAAAAACAAGGATAATGAGGAGGAAATAAATGGCACGTATATCTGGTGTTGATATTCCACGTGATAAACGAGTAGTTATTTCATTAACTTACATTTATGGCATTGGAAAACCAACCGCACAAAAAATATTAAAAGACGCTGGTGTCAGTGAAGACAAACGCGTAAAAGATTTAACAGAAGAAGAATTAACAAATATTCGTCGTGAAGTTGCTGGATATAAAGTAGAAGGTGACTTACGTCGTGAAGTTAATATGAACATTAAACGTTTAATGGAAATTGGTAGTTATAGAGGCATTCGTCATCGTCGTGGTCTTCCAGTTAGAGGACAAAATACAAGATGCAATGCTCGTACTCGTAAAGGTCCGTCAAAGACGGTTGCAAATAAGAAGAAGTAGGAGGGTGATATATCATGGCACGTGTTGTTAAAAAACGTAAAGTAAAAAAGAATATACCAAATGGTGTAGCACATATTCATTCTACTTTCAATAATACAATAGTTACTATTTGTGATCCAAATGGTAACGCAGTTTCTTGGTCTAGTGCAGGTGTATTAGGATATAAAGGAAGTAAAAAGTCTACTCCATTTGCTGCGCAAATGGCAAGTGAAGCTGCTGCTAAAAAAGCATTAGATAGTGGAATGGTTAAAGTTGATGTTGAAGTTCGTGGACCAGGTCCTGGACGTGAAGCAGCCATTCGTTCTTTACAAATTGCTGGATTAGAAATTACATCAATTAAAGATGTAACACCAGTTCCACATAATGGATGCCGTCCACCTAAAAAACCTCGTGGATAATTTTTGAATAAAATAGCTATATAAAAGGAGGGCTCAAGTGAGAAAATTTGAATTCATTAAACCTCAGACAATTGTTGAAACAGTTGAAGGCGGAAGCTATGGAAAGTTTATCATTACACCTCTTGATAGAGGATATGGCTTAACTTTAGGTAATGCCTTAAGACGTGTCTTATTATCTTCTATGCCAGGTGTTGCGATTTTCGCCATGGAAATAGAAGGTGCACAACATGAATTCATGGCAATGCCTGGTGTTGTTGAAGATGTTACAGAAATAATTTTGAATTTAAAGAATGTTGTTCTTTCCATTCCTGAAGATGTTTTATTCAAAGTTGATCCTCAAGCAAATGATGAATATGAGTTATCAGTAATTGCTGAAGGACCATGTGTTGTTACAGCTGGAGATTTGATTACAACTGATGGATTAGAAGTTGTAAATAAAGATCAAGTTATTGCAACTCTTGCTGAAGGTGGAAGATTTAAAGCTCGTTTCTATGCTAGACGTGGTGTAGGATATGTTAGCGCTGATGAAAATAAGATTTTCTGTAAAGATAAAGCTGGTAGTAATATTGTTAATAGAATTGCTATAGATTCAATTTATACACCAATTACTAAATGTGTATATGATGTTGAGAAAACAAGAGTTGGTGACAATGTTGATTATGATAAATTAACATTAGAAGTATGGACAAATTGTTCAATTCAACCTGCTGATGCAGTAAGTCTTGCTTCAACATTCTTAATTGATCATTTCGCTGAAATAAGTCAACTAAACAAAGTAGTTTCTGAACAAAACTACATGTATGAAAGAGAAGAAAAAGTTTCTAATAAGAAACTTGAAAAGAAAATAGAAGATCTAGATTTATCTGTTCGTTCTTACAATTGCTTGAAAAGAGCTGGTATTAATACAGTCGGCGAATTAGCTCAAAAGAGCGAAGAGGAAATGATGAGAGTCAGAAATTTAGGACGTAAATCATTAAAAGAAGTAATTCAAAAACTTCATGAAATTGGTTTAGATTTAAAACATTCTTATGATCCTGACTATCATGAATATGAAGAAGACGATGAACACGATGATAACATAATTGAATCTGATGAAGATTTAAGTGATATCCTTGGTTCAGACGAAGAATAAAAGGAGGAAATCAAAATGGCATATCGTAAATTAGGTCGTAATTCAGCGCAAAGAAAAGCTTTAATGCGTGATTTAATTACTGACTTAATCTTAAATGGACGTATTGAAACTACCCTTTTCAAAGCTAAAGAGTTACAAAGATTAGCTGATAGAATGGTTACTTTAGGTAAAAAAGGTGATTTAGCCGCTAGAAGACAAGCTGCTAGATTAGTTCGTTTTGAAAAGGAAGTTGAATTAAATGATGAAGGTGCTGTTGTAAAAGAACAATATGCAATCCAAAAATTATTTTCTGAAATTGCTCCAAAATTCGCTGAAAGAAATGGTGGATATACAAGAGTTTTAAAAACAGGTCCTCGTCGAGGCGACTCTACACCTATGGCAATTATTGAATTTGTAGCATAAAAATATGATATGTTAAAAGGTTGATTCAAATGAGTCAACCTTTTTTAAAAAATATAAAATTAAAAAAGTTGTAATATTAGGATTGATTTAATATCAAAACTTTAATTACAACTTTTAGTTATTATATATTTGCTTCAATTGCCTTAGCTAGTTGGTCAGCGCAACTTGTTCCTTTATCTCGACAAAGATTTCCTTTTAAAATTGTTGATACTTCATTAGCATCTTTTCCTTCCACAAGTTTACCAATAGCTTTTAAATTGCCATTACATCCACCAAAGAATGTAACATTATGAATTTTATTTTTATCATCTAAATCAAATTCAATTAATTGTGCACATGTTCCTGTTGTTGAATATTTTACATGTTTCATATTATCACACTCCATTCATAGTTATATTTTACACGAAATATTAAAAAAATACAAGTATAAAGCATTTTTATTTTAGAAATTAAAAATAATCATTTCTTTTCATGAAATATTAGTGTATAATATTATATAGATTTATAAACAATTTATATTATACAAGGATGTCATATTATGCATTATTTTGATTATACTGCAACAACTCCAATTGATAATGAAGTTTTAGATACATATATAAAAGTATCAAATCTTTTTTTCGCTAACACAACTTCTTTACATCGTTTAGGTCAAGAAAGTAATTATATGTACCAAAAAATGAAAGAAGAATTAAAATGTATTTTAAATGTTCAAAATCATGATATAATTTATACGTCTAATGCAACAGAAGCTAATAATTTAGCAATCTTTGGTGTTGTGAAAAATTATGCAAAAGGAAGAATCATTACAACATGTATTGAACATCCATCTGTATATGAAGTAATGAAAAATTTAGAAAAAGAATATGAAGTCATTTATTTATCTGTTGATGAATGTGGTAGAATTAATTTAAATGAATTAGAGCAAGCAATGAATCAAGATGTTATTTTAGTTTCGATTATGTGGGTAAATAATATTGTTGGAACAATTGAACCAATTGATAAAATAATACAAATTGTATCTAAATATAAAAAAGCTAAATTACATATAGATGCCGTTCAAGGGTTGTGTAAAGTTGAACCTAATTTCTCATGGAATGATGTTGATTTATTTACTTTTTCTACCCATAAAATATATGGACCAAAAGGTATAGGCGGATTAGTATATCGCAAAGATATTCAGTTATCCAAAAGATTATATGGATCTAATGCCCAAAATGGTATTAAACCAGGAACACTTGATGTTTCTTTAATTTCATCAACAACTAAAGCATTTAAAAAATTCTATCCATTAACATCTTTTCATCAAAATGATGTTTTAAATAAATTTAATTATTTATATAATAATTTAAAAGAATTACCATTTGTGATAATTAATACACCATTAGAAAATATTAGTCATTATATAATTAATATATCTATTCCATCTCTTGAAGGAGAAACAATTGTTCATATTTTAGAAGATAAAGAAATATATGTATCAACTGGATCTTCTTGTTCATCTAAATTAAAAGTTCCTGAAAAAACAATTATGGCAATGACAAAGAATAAATTATATGCGACGACATCTATTCGTATTAGTCTTTCTCATCTTGTCACAAAAGATGATTTAGATATCTTAATTAAAGCAATTAAAGAGGTAAATTATGTATGATATGATTTTAATTAGATATGGAGAAATGACACTAAAAAAGAAGAATTACAAATCTTTTTTACATGCCATGAATCAAAACATAAAAAATAAATGTAAAGAATTTTCTAAATTAACTTATTCTAATACATCTTATCGTTTTTATATATATCTAAATGGTGAAGATAAAGATAAAGTCATTGATAAATTAAATCAAGTTGTTGGTTTATCATCATATAGTTTATGTGTCAAGTCAACATCTAAATTAGAAGATATTGCTACTAAAGCAATTAATATATTGCAAGAAGAACAAAAAAATAATCCAACATTTTCTTTTAAAGTTGAAACACATCGAGGAGATAAATCATATCCCCTAACTTCTATTGAAATTTCGCAACAAATAGCTAAAATGATTTTACCTAATTTTAGTAATATTAAAGTTGATGTACATAATCCTGAAGTTACATTACATATCGATTTAAGAAGTGAAGGGACTTATTTATATACTAAAGCTATTAATGGATTAGGAGGTTATCCTAGTGGAATGGCAGGAAAAGGAATTGTTATGATGAGTGGGGGAATTGATTCACCTGTTGCTACTTTTTTGTCAATTCGTAAAGGAATAAATGTTTCCCTAATTCATTATGCATCTCCTCCATATACTTCAATTAATTCATTGCAAAAAGTAATTGATTTAGGTGAACAATTAACTAATTATACAACTGATGGGACTTTATTTCTTTATGTTGTCCCATTTACAAAAATTCAAAAAATTATTCATGAATGTACAAGTAAAGAATATTTAGTAACCTTAATGCGTAGAGCAATGTATAAAATAGCTGATATGTTTGTAAGAAATAATGATTATCAATGTATTATAAATGGGGAAAGTATTGGACAAGTTGCTTCCCAAACATTAGAAAGTATGGTTGTTGTAAATGAAGTAACCAATATTCCGATTATTCGTCCTCTTGCAACATATGATAAAGATGAAGTAGTTCATATTGCGAAAAAAATTAATACATATGATATATCTATTCGTCCATATGAAGATTGTTGTACTGTATTTGTTCCTGAACATCCTATTATTAAACCTAAATTATCAAATGTATTAGATGAAGAAAATAAATGTAATGGAATGAATGATTTAATAAATGAAGCTTTTAAAAATATTAAAGTATATAAACTTGAATCTAATCAACACATTAATTTATTTGAATTGGATAAAATTAACAAATTTAATGTATGATTTTTTTGTATAAAAATTAAAAAAAACCTCAAAATAGTATTGTCATAAGTTTAAATACTTATTGGCTTTTTTCCTGAAATGGAAAATTAATACTATTGATAGGAGGTGAAAACATGAACGGTTCATCTTATAGCAACAATAATACTTCAAGAAACAAATTAGTTGTTCCAGGTGCACAAAATGCAGTTGATCAAATGAAGTATGAAATCGCCAGTGAATTTGGTGTTCAATTAGGTCCTGATGCAACAGCTCGTCAAAACGGATCAGTTGGTGGTGAAATCACTCGTCGTTTAGTTAAAATGGCGCAGTCTAATATGGGATCTAACAAATAATAATAAAAGTGCCAAATAGGCACTTTTTTAGTTATTATCATTATCTTTTAAAATTAATGGAAAATTTAAGATAAGTATGGTATAATAAAGTATAATACGAGGTGAAACCATGGACAAAGATGTAAAAAAAGATAATGAAGAAAAAGAAATTGATGACGAATTATCTTTAGAAGATAATGAAGAAAAAGTAAATGACGAAGAATTATCTTTAGATGATAATAATGAAGAAAATGATGATCATATTGAATCTATTGATGAAGAAGATCAATTTCTATCAACAAATCAAATTAAAGAAAAAACAATAGAAGAAATAAGAGAAGATGAAATAGAATTACGTCTTCAAGAATTAGAAATAACAATGGATCAATTAGAACAAAAAATATTAGCTAATACTGAAACAGATGAATTTGACCAACAATTTCTTGATGCTAAACAAGAATATAATGATTTATTAAAAGAAAAAAAAGAAATTCATAAAAAACGTAAAAAGAATGATACATCACAATTAAACCAACTTTCAATTTGGATTATTTTTTATGGAATCATAATGATTTTAATATGTCTTCCTGTTGTTTCATATAACATTTGGCTTGATTTTGCTGATATAATTATTGACGCTTTGCAAGGGTCTTTTTCTAATATTGTCGCTGGAACAACATTTTATAATATTGTTTTATTCTTTGTTATTTTCTCCTTACCAATTTTATTAATTTTCGTTTCATGGATTTTATTTGTAAATGTTGTGAAAAAGAAAATTGATAAAAAAGTATTTATTGGTATATGGGTATTACAATCAATATTAACTATTAGTATGATTATTTACATTTCTGTTAAGTTCTTATATGCTTAAATATAAATAAAGGAAGTTTAAAATGAAAGAGATTCAATCAATTCATAATCCTTTTATTCAAAAAATAAAAAAACTTAATCAAAAAAAATATCGTGATGAAGAACATAAATTTATAATTGAAGGTTATCATTTAGTTACCGAAGCATATAATATGCATTGTTTAGAAACAATCATTACTTCTTTAGATGATGATAAAATTGATAATTATAAAGATGTTTCAATTATCAAAGTATCATCTAATATTATTTCTTTTCTTTCTAAGACAATTACACCTCAACCTATTATTGGGGTATGTAGTTACTTAAATGTTAATGAAATAAAAGGGAATAAATTATTAGTATTAGATGATATTAGTGATCCAGGAAATATGGGAACATTAATTAGAACTGCTCTTGGGTTATATATGGATGGTATCATATTATCAAACGATTGTGTTGATATTTATAATGAAAAAGTCATTCGTTCTTCACAAGGAGCTATATTTAAAATTCCTTTTATCAAATGCGATATAAAAGCTAAATTAATAGAATTGAAAGAAAATGGATATACTATATATAGTACAGGATTTAAAAATAGCGTTATGCTTTCTCATATTAAACCAGTAGGAAAATATGCTTTAATTTTAGGAAATGAAGGTTCGGGGGTAAAAGAAGATTTATTATCGATTGCTAATCAAAACATTACAATTGAAATGAATTCATTATTAGAATCATATAATGTTGCTATTGCTGGGGCAATGATTATGTATTATTTAAATTATCATAGTTAAGGAGATTTCGTATGAAAATAAATATTATCAATAAAAAGATTTTTGTTTTGATTTTATTATTTCTTTTAATATGTCTTCCTGGCTGTGAAACAACTAAACCTGAAGAAGTTGACTTTGCAATGGTTCAAGCTGTTGTTGATATGATTGATCAACTTCCATCTCCAATTGAACTTAATAATGAAGATGAAGTTAAAAACATTAGAAGTGTATATGAAGATTTAAATGAAAAAGAAAAAACATATGTATCAAACATAGATGTATTATTAGCAGCCGAAGAAGAAATTGAATTTCTTCATCAAGGAGTAGAAAAAGCTTCATTAGAACTAGAACAAGCTCGCGATGAAGTTATAAAATTAGTTCCTGAAGTATTTACTGAAAATATTGAATTACCAACAACTTATCAAAGTGAATCAGGTACTATTTCTCTTCGTTGGATTACTTCAGATCCTTATACATTACATCCAACTGGATTAATTATTCAAGGAAGAAAAGACATTAATGTAACATTAACATGTCAAATGACATTAAATCATCAACAATTAACATTTCAAAAAGATGTTATCGTCCAAAAATTAACTTTAAGAGATTTATCTAAGACTAAAAATAAAGTATTTAGTTATATGTATACAGGTGCATATCACGGATATACAGAAACTGATTTAAAAACTATTGATGTTGTCAATTTATGTTTTGCTGAATTAGATAATGGGGAAGTAAATGTATTAGCATTAGGTACAGTTTATCCAATTTTATCTGCTAGAGCAGCTAGTCAAATTAGAGTTTGTTTATGTATAACTGGATATTCTAGTGGTGGTAAACCTATAAGTGATGCAGCAGCAACAGAAACAGGACGAAAAAAATTAGCCTCTTCCATTGTTAATGCTATTGAAAAATATCATTTTGATGGAATTGATATGGATTGGGAATATCCAGGTTTTAATACAGGTCGACCTACTGCTACTGATAGAGAAAATTATACTAAATTAATGAAAGAAATATATCAACAAGTCAAAGCTAAAGATGAAGATTACATTGTTAGTGGTGCTTTTCCATCAGGAACAAGTAATTCTAATCGATATGATTTTCAAGCGTTAAAAGATTGTATGGATTATTTTCATTTAATGACATATGATATGAATATTAGTGGTAAAGCAACACATCATACTGCCTTATCACAATCCGCAAATTCTTCATATAATTGTGAAAGTAGTGTTAGAGCTTATTTAAATGATGGTGTAAGAAAAGAACAATTGACTTTAGGACTTGCTTTTTATGGGAAGGAATATCGTAATGCTACTTCTTTAGGAGGTAAAGCAGGTAGTACAAAAACAGTTGATTATAGTATTATTCATGATTATGAAATTAATTCACAAAATGGTAATTATGAAGTATTATGGGATAGTAATGCTAATGCCCCATATATTTTAAATCACAAAGATAATACATTTATAACTTATGATAATAGTAGATCAGTTAAACTAAAATGTTCATATGCTATAGAACTTGGCTTAGGTGGAGTTATGTTTTGGGAATATAGTGCTGATAATACTGGAACATTATTAGATGCTGTATATCAAACAATGCGCTCATAAATATATCTAAAAAGTTCTGTTAATCATTAATCAAAATGATACCATTTAAATATTTGAAATTAGTAAAAATATAATATTGTTTTAGT
>CANQVC010000036.1 GCA_947627195.1 uncultured Bacilli bacterium | reverse complement strand
ATATTAAAAAAATCCCTTACTTATTGATCAGTAAGGGATTTGTCGCATAATAACTGTCAAACTCGGGTTATATCACACTTTTTTAAAAATTGTGCAAAATATTATAAAATAAATGATTATCTTAAATAAATGTTTATCTTAAATAAATGTATATATTTATTGAATATTCAATAAAATACTATTTTTTTTAATTTCTTCTTCTTTTTTTTAGTTATTATTTTCAATTCGACTTTTTTGACAAATTCGTTCATGTTTTTCTTGACGAAAAAAGGAACATGAATCACTTATTTTACTTTTTTTTAAATGTTCACTTGAAATTGATGCTAAAAAATAGTAAATTATAATTGCAGCTGAAAGGAATGGTGAAAATGGAAAAGTTGAAACTAATGATTGCTGATGACAGCAAAGAACAAGTTCAAACGTTAACGACTTTCTTTAATAATGAAGATAGTCTTGAAGTAGTTGCAACTTATGGCGATGGTGCGCAACTACTAAGTGCTCTAAGATCATTACAAACTGATGTACTGATTCTAGACATTTTTATGCCTAAATGTGATGGGATTAAAGTATTAGAGGAGTTAAATAATAATAAAGCTTCGTATAAAGTTCCGAAAAATATCATAGTTATAACAGCATTTTCCAATGATAGAGTAATGCAAAAGTGTTCTCAATACCATGCAGATTACTTTATGATTAAACCTGTAAACCTAAATTACTTACTCGATGTTATATTTGAGATAAGAAATCAAAGGATTACAGAACCACAAGTAGTTCCATCACAGGCATTAAATTTTAAATCAGATTCATTTGATTTAGATTCAGAAATTACTAATATTCTTCATGATATTGGTGTTCCTGCCCATATTCGTGGATATCAATATATTCGCGAAGCAATTCGCCTCGTTTATAATGATATGGACATTTTAAACGGTATAACAAAAATTTTGTATCCAACTATAGCAACAAAATTTAAAACTACTGCTTCTCGTGTTGAAAGAGCAATACGACATGCCATAGAAGTTGCTTGGGTTCGAGGTAATGTTGAGACTATTACCAAAATATTCAGTTATACAATAAGTTATAACAAATCTAAACCGACAAATTCGGAATTTATAGCAATGATTGCTGATAGACTTAGATTAACTCATAAAAAAGCAAATCAACTTAAAGTAGCATTTTAATCACTATTCATAACTATATATAATCAATTATTCTTGCATCAATTTTAAAGAGCCGTGATCCATACACGACTCTTTTTTAATCGATTATTTTTAATTTATTGATATCAACTTCATCACTACTTGCTAAAAAGGGATCACTTACAACAATATAATGTTTACCATGTGAATTAATATTTAGCCCAATATAAGGGACAATATTTTTAATTTGACATGCTTCAATTTTTTTATCATCATTTAGTAAACTAACAATCATTACTTTTCCATCACTTTGGGAATTGTCTTGTAAATATTGATCTAATAAAGCATATTTAAAATAATTATTAATTTCAAAATATTCAATTTCATTAATTAATTCATTTAATGGTACTTTCTTAATATCATGAATAAATCCTAGTTGTATAGCATTTTTATAATCAATTAGTACAGGCATACCAATTTGATATTCATCATCATATGCAAAAAATCTTTTAATAAAACCATTTATATTAATATAGGCAACATTAATATTAATATTTTTAATGTTTTGTTTATCAATTAAAAAATTAAGACTATTAGAATCAAGGCGTTTTAAATATGATAAATATAATAGTAAACTATATTTAATATAACTAATAACATAATAAAATTTATTAACATCGATTGTTTGTAAAAAGAAATTTAAATAAGGGCGATAATATAAATTAAATTCTTCTACTTCATTTAATTCTTTAAATTCGATATTTTCTAATTTTCGAAATAATTGTTCAAAAACTGAAAATATAATAACATATTTCTTTTTATTTAATGATTTCAAAGCATCTTTTAAATCATTTAATTTCCATCCAGGAATTAATTTATCAACAATATTATCATCTAATGGACGATATTCTTTTTGATATTCTTTAATGGGTGCAATAATTGGTGAAATTACATAATTAGAACAATTAATATCATCCATTAAAAATTGATCCGAAACAATATATCCATCACATATTTGATTATCAATCTTTACTTTCACATATTGATAAAAATATGAATCAAAATCAATTAAACAAATATATTCTTTTAAATCAACTTCAACTTTGACATATTTCTTTTGTTTTAAATTAAATGTTGCTTCTTTTGCTTCATCAACAATTGATAAATTAAATTTATATACTTTTTTAAAAGATATATATACAATATATGATGAAAGTTCTTCTAATGAAGATTCATAAACATCAGTAACAATACCTAAAGATTTTAAACTTAATTTACCAACATATACTTTATCACCAATCGAAAATGTCTCATCATATGCAAAATGTTTCTGTTTTAATCCTCTTTCATTAACTTCAACAACTTTTATTGTTTTATGAATATTAGTTAATATTATTTTGGCATAATCACCAAAAAATGCATAAAACCTTCTTAAAGATTCTAATAAACTAGAAAATTCATGTTTATCGTCATAAATATTATTTAAATCAGATTGCGATAATATAGAAATCCAAATGTTTAATAATAAAGCTTGTAAATCTTTATTATCATTGTCATCAGAAAACTGATCAAAAAGGTATGATAAAAATAAATCCATCACACCTAGATCAAAATTACATTTATGAATTTTTATATAATTGTCTAATTCTTCAAGTGAAGAAAAAGAATGATTTATTACTAAATTATTTAATATTTCTATTAAATCATTATTCATATAATTCATCTCCTTATACAATATTCATAATATTATTCATAATATAAAAACAATTATTTCCTATAAAAATTAATATTTATTAAATTCAGTTGTTGAAAAATAGCCAATTCCTAAAGCTCTTGGACCTGAATGAACGCCAATAACAGGAGGAAGAGGGTAAATACCAATATTCTTTAAATTAGGTGCTTTAAATAATACAATATCTTTTACAACTTTAACTTCTTCTAAATTATTAGTGTAAACAATATATGCTTGAACATCTTTTCCTTCAATTTCTTTTAAAAATAAATCTAAAGCGCGATTAATTGCTCTTTTTTTAGATCTTATTTTTTCTTCCATTACTACTCTACCTAGTTCATCTTTCATTAAAATAGGTTTAATATTAAATACGTCAGCAATAAATCCCTTTGCGGATGATAATCTTCCATTTTTAACAAGATATTTCAAATCATCAACAACAAATCTAAAATGATGAGAATCTCTTATTCTTGTTAGTTCATCAAGTATTTCTTTTACTTGATATCCTTTTTCTACCATTTCTTTAGCTACTAAAGCTAATTTAGCTTCCGCAAAACCAATAAATAATGAATCAAATGGATAAACATTAATTCCAGTCACTAAATCTTTAGCAACATATAATCCTTGATATGTACCACTTAAGCCACTAGAAATAGATATAGCAATAACATCAGTATATCCTTCTTCTTTTAATTCTTCAAACATTTTCACAAGTGTTCCTGTTGATACTTGTGCTGTATGAACATCAGGGTCTTCATCTTCTAATAATTGGTAAAATTTATCAGCTGATATATCGATGTAATCTTGATATTCTTTACCATTAATGACGACAGATGATCTAAATACTTTTAAACCATGATTGGGATTAACATAATCGATTCCTGAACTTCCACATATAGTAATCGCAATTTTATTCATATTAGTTCCTTTCAATAAATCTTAAAATACAATAAATATGTCATTATTTTAACATTTCTAACTATAAAAGTCAAATAAAAGGATGTTATGATTTATATAATTGATAACATCCTTCATTATATTACTTTGTTTTGTTTTATTCCTATTTTTTCTCCCATTTTCACAATCGTTTCAATATCATTATTAGAATTATTAATAATATCTTGATCAATTATAATAGTATCTTTAGAAAATAATAAAATAATTGTTGATCCACCAAATTCAAACATACCTTTTTCTTCACCACGGTGAAATTCATATTTTTGATGAAGATTTTTAATTTTACCAACACAAATTGCTCCTACTTCAATATGTAAAACATCAAAAAAATTATTTGTATGTAATATTGTATATTCACGACAATTTTGGTGAAATACTTTATATTTTTCTAAAGAAATTGGTTGAACAGTATGTAATATACCTTTAATAAAATGATTTTCTTCTTTATATCCATCATCAATATAACAATATCGATGATAATCATCAACTGTTAAACGAAAAATCAAACAATAACCATCAATATAGTTACTAGCAATAATAGAATCATTTATTAAATCATTTATATTATATATAGATTCTTTAATATTGAATGTATTAGATATTTGGTCAATTTTATAAACTGAAAGTTTAGCATCACAAGGACTAATTAATACATTATTATCATAATTAATTGGACAAATATTTTCTTTTAATTTTCTTGTGAAAAAGTGATTATATGATTGATAATTAATATTTTCATATTGATTCATATCAATTCCATATTGTTTAATTGCTTTCTTAATTCTTCTTCTAGAAAGTTTTGAATTCATATATTTTCCAACTAATTTTGATATCCATCTTCTTGTTATTATTTTTAAACAAATTCTTCCTAGAAAGGTATGATATAAAAATCTTACAGATTTATTAATCTTTTCATATATAATTACATCATTATTTCTTCTTCTTATTTTTACAACATTTTTATCATTTTCCATATTAAGACCAAAATTCAATTAAATTAGAAAAATTAATGCCAATCCATATTACTAATGCTAAACCAAAGAAAGCAACAACGGTTAAACCTCTTTTTCCGGCTTTAAACATTTTAAATTTAATGACAAATAATAAAGCAACAATTATCATTAAAATCATATAAAATATTGTAAAGTTTTGTTGTTTACCAAAGAAATTACTAAAACTAAAGAAAATTGGAAAAATTAAAGCCGTATTTGTAACTGGTAATCCTTCAAAATGTTTTCTTCTTTCATTTGTTTGTTTTTGTCTTTCATCTTCGGTTACATTATAATATGCTAATCTAATAAGGGCACATAATATAAATAAACAAAAAACAATAACATGATACCATTTATTCATGCCAACAGAATATCCAATCATTGCTGGTAATAAGCCAAAACTAATAAAGTCAGATAATGAATCAATTTGAATACCAAATTTCTTTTCAACATCTGTACGATCTTTTTTGGTTTTCGCAATAGCGCCATCAAACATATCACAAAAACCACATGCTAATAATAATATTATTGCTATCCATGGTCTTCCCATTGCACATTCATAAATACCAACTATACCACATAAAGTACCTATGTATGTTAAAATGACTGTATAATTATAAAATCCTACCACTTTCTAATTCTCCTTGTTTTTTATTTCGAATAGTAATGTATATATGATGAATAGCAACAATAATTGCTGTTAAAATAAGAGGGAAATAAAAATGAATACCTCTTGTAAGTAACATTGCGGGAGCTATCATCTCCAATGAATAAATTATTTCATACAAAGATATATATAAATATTCAGATATTCCTACTCCACCTGGTAATGGAAGGGAATCAACACATAATGCAATAATAACTTGAATAGCAAATAGTTCCATATATGAATGATGACCTAAATCAAAGTTTTTTTGAAAAGCTAAAAAAACAAAATAAGCTACTGAAAACATGGCAAATCTTTGAATTAAATTAAATATTATAGCTATTATTGAAGCTAATGGTTTTCTTTTTAAGAAATTAGCTCCTTCTTCATATTCATCCATTTTTTTATCAAAAGATTTTTTTACTTTATCTGGTTTACGAATTAATTTAATTTTTGTTAATCCACGAATACATTTATGTCCTATTTTTTCCACAACATCTTTTCTAAATGCAGCAAAAAAACATATAAAAATCACAAATGCATTAATAATAACACCAATAATAAACAAAACTAACATTAATGTACTGTCAGTAACAATATGTGAACAAAATATCATGGAAATGATTGTTAAAAAAAGTAAAACAATTTTATAAAATGCAGTATTTATAATAATAGCTAATGAGCTATTAGCTAATGATATTTTATCTTTTGTCATATAATATGCTAATATTGGTTGACCACCTGTTGCTGAAGGAGTAATTGCACAAAAATAAAAATCAATTGAAGCATATATAAAGCTTTTAGGAAAACTTATATTACATTGCATTGAACGAAGTAATACTTTTAATGCTAGTCCTTCAGTTATAAGATAAATTAATACTAATATCAATGCAATAAAAACATAACGATAATATACATTACCTATAATATCAAATAATGTTTTAGCATCATATTCAGTAAATATTACAATAGCTGTAATAATAATTAGAATAATAGATACTAAAATACTTATTACATATTTTAATTTATTATTTTTTTTATTTGATATATCATTTGAAATATTGTTTTCAGTAGATTGATTTACATCAACTATAGAATTGTTATTGTCTTCTATCATAAAATCACCCCCAAAACAAATATTTCATTAAAGAAAGAATAAAATAATATATATTTTATTTTGTAATTTTATTAATTATTTATATGATTCTCCTTATATATATCATTAATATTTTACCATAAATCAATATATAAGGCAAGATTAATTGAATGAAAAATTAAAGGAAGCTCATCAATAAGCTTCCTCTAATATTCATGATTTTAATAACATATAATTAATAATTACATAAAATTATTTAAAATATCTATCTAACAATGCTTGTAAAGCTTTGCCATGACGTGCTTCATCTTTACACATTTCATGAACTGAATCATGAATTGCATCTAAATTTAATTGTTTTGCTTTTGTAGCAATTGCTTTTTTACCACGGCAAGCGCCATTTTCACCATTCAACATTTTTTCTAAATTTTCTTTTGTTGATGTAGAAACTAATTCACCTAACATTTCTTGGAATCTAGCGGCATGTTCTGCTTCTTCATGAGCAATTTTTTCTAAAACAACTGCTACTTCAGGATATCCTTCACGATATGCTTGACGAGCCATTGCTAAATACATTCCAACTTCAGAACATTCACCATTAAAATTATTTCTTAAACCTTCTAAAATTTCAGGATCTACGCCTTTTGCAACACCAATTACATGTTCATCAGCCCATGTTAATCTTTCTTCAACATATGGAACGATTTTATCTCCTTTTGCTTTACATACAGGGCAAACAGGTTCTACGCCATTTTCTACTTCAAAAACTTGTCCACAAACGACACATTTAAATTTCATATTATCCTCCCAAATTTTATTAATAATCAAAATCGAATGATTTTGTACTAAAATTATAAAACAAAATTTCAAAAAATACAAGTAAAATGCATTTAAAAATTAAATATCAAATAATAATTGTGAATATGATGGTACTGGCCAATATTCTTTACCAACTAGTTGTTCTAATGAATCAATTGGTTTTCTTAAAGATTCCATTGTTGGGACAACTTTATCTTTATAAAAATATGCTTGTTCTTTTCCTGTATATTTAAATGCTTCTTTTTCAAGTTTAGATAATTTTAAAGTAACATCTTTAGCTTCTTTTAATAATTTGGAAACATCTTTTAAAATTATTTCTTGAGTTGAGCAATCAACATCTATTCCACAATTTTTAATTGATTGAACAGATTTAGCAAGAAAATCAATATATTTCATAGTTGCTGGAATATATAATCTATTAGCCATATCAACCATTGTTAATGATTCAATGTTTATTTGTTTTGAATACATTTCGTAATCAATTTCGGCACGTGATTGTAATTCATTTTTTGTTAATATATTATGTTTACGATACATTTCAATAGTTTTAGGATCAGTTAAGGCTGGAACTGCATCTATGAAACTTTTCGCATTTGGTAATCCTCTTCTTTTTGCTTCTTCAATCCATTCATTAGAATAACCATTACCATCAAATATAATACGGGAATGTTCTGTCAATGTATCACGAATTAATTTCTTTAAAGCTTTAGAAAAGTTTTGTGATTTTTCTAATTTATCAGCCATTTCTGATAAAGCATCAGCTACACATACATTTAATGCCGTATTAACACTAGCAATTGAGATTGATGAACCAACCATGCGGAATTCAAATTTATTTCCTGTAAATGCAAATGGTGATGTACGATTTCTATCAGTATTATCTTTGGAAATTAATGGTAAACTATGAACACCAATATCTAATTTACCACCTGATTTAGATGATTTAGCTTCACCTTTATGAATTATTTGATCAACAATATCTGTTAATTGTTCACCTAAAAAGATTGAAATAATTGCTGGTGGTGCTTCATTAGCTCCTAAACGATGATCATTTCCGGGATTTGAAGCAACTAAACGTAATAATAAGGCATTTTCATCAACTGCTTTAATTACTGCAGTTAAGAAAAGTAAAAATTGGGCATTTTCATGAGGGGTTTTTCCTGGTTCAAGTAAATTCTTGCCTGTATCAGTGCATATTGACCAGTTATTATGTTTACCACTGCCATTTACTCCAGCAAATGGTTTTTCATGTAATAAACATTCTAAACCATGTCTCTTTGCAACTTTCTTCATTATTTCCATTGTTAATTGATTATGATCACAAGCAACGTTTGCAGTTGTATATACAGGAGCAAGTTCATGTTGAGCTGGTGCAACTTCATTATGTTGAGTTTTTGCATTTACACCGAGTTTCCATAATTCTTCATTTATTTCTTTCATATATGATGCGACTCTTTCTTTAATTGAACCAAAATAATGATCATCTAATTCTTGTCCTTTAGGAGGCTTACAACCAAATAATGTTCTTCCAGTAAAGATTAAATCTTCACGTTTCATATATAAATTATGATCAATTAAGAAATATTCTTGTTCAGGACCTACAGAGCAAGATATTCTTTTAACTTCTGTATCGCCAAATAATTTTAAAATACGTTTTGTTTGTTTATCAATAGCTTCAATTGAACGAAGTAAAGGTGTTTTTTTGTCTAATGCTTCACCATTATAAGAACAAAAGATAGTTGGTATACATAATACTACTCCAACAGAATCTTTTTTTAGAAAAGCTGGTGATGTACAATCCCATGCAGTATAACCACGTGCTTCAAATGTAGCGCGTAATCCTCCCGATGGAAATGAAGATGCATCAGGTTCACCTTTCATTAATTCTTTTCCTGAAAATTCAGTTATTATTTTACCATTTCCAATTGGTTTTAAAAATGAATCATGCTTTTCAGCTGTAAATCCATTTAATGGTTGAAACCAATGAGTAAAGTGAGTTGCCCCTCTTTCGAGTGCCCATTCTTTCATAGCATGAGCAACTGCATTAGCAACTGTTTGGTCTAAATCAGCTCCTTCTTCAATTGTATTATGTAACGTTGTGTAAATGGGTTTTGGTAAATATTCTCTCATAACATCATCATTAAAGACATTTTCACCAAAAATGCTACTGATTAAATCTTTCGACATTTATTAATTTTCTCCCTTTTTTTATTTGAAATTTGTGTTATTTTGATTTTTTTAAAAAACACACCAAGATTTTACCACTTTTAATTATTAAATACAATAGATTTTACATATTTTTTTTATAAATATTAGAAGAAAACGTTATTTTTAATTTTTTTGTTCTAAAATAAACATAAAATAAACAAAAAAAGTGACTTTTATTATTAATCACTTTTTATTTTCTTGAATTTTTTCATTATTTTAAATAAAAAATATAAAATTTAATAAATTATAAAAATTTTTTTATGATTTTAAGTATTTTTTAAAAAAATTATTGACTTATTCACGATTTTTTAATTCATTTTCAATTTCTTGCCATGAAATATTAAGTTCTTCCATTAATACAGTTAAATGATACATAAAATCAGCTATTTCAAATATAATTTCTTGCTTTTTTTGATCTTTTGCAGCTATAACAATTTCAGTTGATTCTTCACCAACTTTTTTTAATATTTTATTAATACCTTCATCAATTAAATAATTTGTATATGATCCTTCTTTAGGATTATTTTTACGATCAACAATTGTATTATATAACTTATCTAGAAATGTTATTTCATCATTTTTTTCTATTATCACATTTTGTTTTTTTATTTCAATTTCATCATTTAATTTACGATAAAAACAACTTGATGCTCCAGTATGACAAGAAATTCCTCCAACTTGTTCAATTTGGATTAATAAAGTATCACCATCACAATCAATTTGGATACCTTTTAAATATTGATAATGACCTGATGTTTCTCCCTTTAACCATAATCTATTGCGACTTCTACTAAAATAATAAACATTTCCTGTTTCTAATGTTTTCTTTAATGCTTCTTCATTCATATAAGCTAACATTCTTACTTTTTTTGAATGATAATCTTGGGCAATAACTGGTATTAAGCCATTGCTATCATATTTAACTATTTGTAATAATTGTTCTTTTGTCATACTAACCTCACAGGAATATTATTATTATTTAAATATTGTTTTAAATCTTTTATATGAATCATTTCAAAATGAAATAATGAAGCAGCTAATGCTGCATCAGCATTTGCATATTTAAATACATCTAAAAAATCTTTCATACTTCCTGCACCACCACTTGCAATAACAGGAATATTTACAGATTCAGTAATTTGTTTTGTTAGTGAAAGTTCAAATCCATCTTTTGTTCCATCTTTATCCATACTAGTTAATAAAATTTCGCCAGCTCCTAATTTTTCTACTTCTTTTGCCCATGATAAAGCATTAAGTCCCGTTTTTGTTGTTCCTCCATGACTATATACTTCATAATATAAACCATTCCATTTAGCATCAATTGCACATACAATACATTGATTACCAAATTTAATTGCTCCTTCAGTTATTATTTTAGGATTATATATAGCACTAGAATTAATTGCAACTTTATCAGCACCTGCTTGTAAAATATTAGATATATCTTGTATTGTTCTAATGCCTCCACCAACTGTTAAAGGGATAAAGACAACACTTGCCGTTTTTCTTACAACATCTAATATTATATTTCTATTTTCATTAGATGCTGTTATATCTAAAAATACTATCTCATCAGCACCTAATTCATTATATTTTTTGGCAATATCAACAGGGTTACCAGCATCAATTAGATTACGGAATTTGACTCCTTTAACTACTCGACCATTCTTTACATCTAAACAAGGTATTATTCTTTTACAAAGCATTTTAATCACCAAATTTAATTAAGGCATCTTTTAAGGAAAATTGATTTGTATACAATGATTTTCCTAAAATGACACCATTACATCCTATATCTTGAACTAATTTAATATCATCTAACTTAGCTATGCCACCAGAAGCAATTATATTTAAATTAGTTCCATCTACCAAGGTTTTTGTTTGTTCTAAATTTATCCCTTTTAACATTCCATCTTTCGCAATATCTGTAAATATTATCGTTTTAACACCAATATTTTGTAACTTTAAGGCAAATGTTAAGGCGTCAATAGAAGTTACTTCTAACCATCCATTAATAGCAACTTGGAAATTTTTTGTATCAAGACCTATAACAATTTTATCACTACCAAATTTATTAATAGCTTCTTTTACTAAATCAATATTTTTAACAGCAATGCTTCCTAAAATAATACGATATACACCTATATTTAATAAATCTTCAATTTGGTTTAAAGTTCTAATTCCCCCACCAACTTCAAGATTTATATTTATTTCTCCAATTATTCTTTTTATAATATCATAATTACATAATTTACCATCTTTTGCCCCATCTAAATCAACAATATGTAATAATGATGCTCCTTCTTCTTGCCATTTTTTAGCCATTAAAATTGGATCGCCAAAAATAGTAACATCATTATAATTACCTTGTTTTAAACGAACACATTTTTTGTTTTTTAAATCGATTGCGGGAATAAGTATCATAATTCACCAAAATTTCTTAAGATTTTTAAACCAATTTCCCCACTTTTTTCAGGATGAAATTGAGTAGCATATATATTATCTTTTTCTACACTAACCGCTATTTTTTTGCCATAATTGATATAACTACTAACAATATCTTCATTAGTTTCTAAATAATATGAATGAACAAAATAAACATAAGGATCTTTAAGATCTTTTAAGATTGTTTTGTTTTTATTAATTTCCAATAAATTCCAGCCAATATGTGGTATTTTTAATAAATGTCCATCTTGATATAAATCTTTCATGGCAACAATTTTACCTTTTAATATACCAAGTCCATTACATATTTCATGTTCTTCGCTTTGTTCAAACAATAATTGCATTCCAAGACATATTCCTAATAGTGGAGTTTTTTTATTTATTATTTTTTTTATTACAATATCTAATTTATTTTTTAAAATTGTTTTCATTGCATCAGGAAATGCTCCTACACCTGGTAAAACAACTTTATCAGCATTTAAAATAATATTTTCATCATTTGTAATTATTGTTTCATATCCTAAATAATTAAATGCATTATAAACACTATGTAAATTACCTAATCCATAATCAATAATTGCAATCATAAAACACTCTTTGTGGAAGGAATACCTTCAATTTGGGGATTAATTTTAATAGCTTCACGAAAAGCTCTAGCAAATGATTTAAACATTGCTTCAATTACATGATGATTGTTTCTAACTCTTTTAATTTCAAAATGTAATGTCATTTTAGCACTATTTGTTAATGCACGAAAAAATTCTTCAATAGTTTCTGTTTCAAAATTTCCAACACGTTCTACTTGAAAACTATAATCCATGGAAAAATAACTTCTACCTGAAATATCTAAACTTGATAAAACTAAACTTTCATCCATTGGTAATATAAAGAAACCATATCTTTCAATTTGTTCTTTTGTATTTAATGCTTTATTAATGGCATCACCTAAGACTATTCCAACATCTTCTACTGTATGATGACTATCAACATTTAAATCTCCAATTGCTTTGATTTCTAAATCAATTAAAGCATGTTTAGCAAAGCAACATAACATATGATCAAAAAAACCAATACCTGTATTTATTTGACTTTTTCCAGTACCATCAAGATTTACATTAATTGTTATTTCTGTTTCTTTGGTTTTTCTTGATACTAATGCTTCACGCATGAAGAAATCACCTCCAATAATTTATTATTTTCTTCAACTGTACCAATTGATATACGACAATATTTTTTATTATTTATATTAAATTTTCGAATATATATTTTATTATCATCTATTTTATTTTCTATTTCATCATTTAATTTCATCCATAAAAAATTAGCTTTTGATTGATATATTTCGATATTTAATGATAAATATTCTTGATATAATCTTTTTCTTTCTCTTATTATATAATCTATTCTTTCATTAAACAAATCGTTGTTTTTAATAATTAATGTTGCTAATAACATTGTCATTGAATTAATAAAATAAGGACTTTTAATTGTATCAATCATTTTTATATTTTCTTTTGTGCTTATACCATAACCAATTCTTCCTCCAGCAAAGCCATATGCTTTAGAAAATGTACGTAAAACAATTAAATTATCTATAAATAAATTAATTCCACTTTCTTTTTCATCATAAAATTCAATATATGCTTCATCTAATATTATTAAAGAATTTGTTGATGAAATTATTTTTTTAATATCTTTTAAAGACATAGATGACCCAGTTGGATTATTAGGGTTACACAAGACAACTAATTTGGGATTTGTTTTCTTAATTTCATTAATTATTAAATCAATATTATATGAAAAATCATCATTTAAAGGAACTTCATATATAATTCCTCCATAAAGTTCAGCATATTGTTTATACATACTAAATGTTGGAAAAACAGTTAATATTAAATCATTTTTATTAATTGTTGCTTTCATAATGCAATCAATTAATGAATCAGATCCTACACCACATGTAACATTTTCTGGTTTTATATTATATTTTTTGGAAATTGCTTCATTTAATATTGTTACATCAGTATCTGGATAACGATTTAAATTAATTTGCGATAATTGCTTTATAAATTCATCCATAATCGTTTTGGGTAAAGGAAATGGAGATTCATTAGCATTTAATATAATTCCATCTGAAATCATTTTTGCATGATAAGGTATACGATTTTGATATTCTTCTTTTAAATATTTCATCTATATCCTCCAAATATTATGATTTTTTTCTTACTTCAATACTTTTAGCATGCATTTGTAATCCTTCTTCTAAAGCAAATGTTATTACATCATCACTTAATCTTAAAAAAGATTCTTGAGAAAAAGATAAAATACTGCTCTTTTTCACAAAATCATCACAACTCAAAGGTGAAAAGAATCGGGATGTTTTAGCTGTTGGTAAGACATGATTAGGGCCAGCCATATAATCTCCTAATGCTTCAGGGGTGTAATGTCCTAAAAATATTGCCCCAGCATTTTGGATTTTATCAAGTGAATCAATAGGATTGTTAATTGCTAATTCTAAATGTTCAGGTGCTATTATATTTACTAAAGAAAAAATATCATCAAAACTAGAAACAACAATAATTTTTGAATAATTTTTTAATGATTTTTCCAAAATATCTTTTTTAGATGCTGTTTTTAAAAATTTATTAACTTCTTCTTTTACTTTTAAAGCTAATGATTTATCATTTGTAATCATTATTCCTGAAGCTAATTCATCATGTTCGGCTTGTCCCATTAAATCGGCAGCACAAAATGTAGGATTTGCAGTTGAATCAGCAACAATTAATATTTCACTTGGTCCAGCAATTGAATCAATGCCAACTTGACCAAAAACACATTTTTTAGCTAATGCTACATAAATATTACCTGGTCCAACAATTTTATCAACTTTAGGAACTATATTTGTACCATAAGTTAGGGCTGCAATAGCTTGTGCACCACCAATGGCAAATACTTTATCAACTCCACATAAATAAGCACATCCTAAAACTGTTTTGTTAATGTTACCATTTAAAGCAGGAGTAACCATAATAATTTCTTTTACTCCAGCAACTTTCGCAGGTATAACATTCATTATAACAGATGATGGATAAGATGCTTTTCCTCCTGGAACATATACGCCAACTTTTGATAATGGTGTTATTTTTTGCCCTAATACTTCATTTAAAGAAAATTGCTTCATCCAAGTTTTTTGTACTTGATTTAAATGATATGTTTCAACTCTTTGTTTAGATTTTTGTAATACTTCTTTTATTTTATTGGGTAAATTATTAAATGATTGTTTCATTTCTTCTTTAGATATTTCTAATGAAGAAAGAGTAGCATGAGGATTATCAAATTTAATTGTATATTTTAATAAAGCTTCATCTTTATTAATTTTAACATCATCTAATATTTCTTTTACTCTATTTAAATATATTCCTTGGTCTATTTGATTTCTTTCATCTAATTTTTTTAGAAATGTTTCTATTTTTTGCTTTGTTTCTATAATTTCAATCATCATTATCACCTAATAATTGATTAAATCCATTAATCAATTCATTTATTTCTTGATATTTTATTTTTAAACTGGCATTATTTATAATTAGACGAGCAGAGATATTATCAACTTCTTCTAATATTTCTAACCCATTTTCTTTTAATGTTTTACCACTTTCCACAATATCTACTATTACATCACTTAATCCAACTAGTGGACCAAGTTCAACTGAACCATTTAATTTAATTATTTCAACATTTCGATTAGTTTTTTCAAAATATTTTTTAGCAATATTAGGATATTTTGTAGCTACGCGAATGATATTACCACTATTTAAAATATTTTTTGCATCATGAAAGCCACATACACACATTTTACATTTGCCAAATGATAAATCTAATACTTCACTAAAATTATGTTTTTCTTCAGATATTGTTAATATTGTATCTTTACCAACTACACCAACATCAGCAATGCCATAATCAACATATGTAGGTACATCCGATGGTTTAGCTAGAAAGAAACGATATTTTTGATCATCACTTATAAATATTAATTTTCTTGATGTTTCTTTAAAATCTGATACATTAATATTCATATTTTGTAATAATTGAAATATTTTATTAGCTAATCTTCCTTTTGATAAAGCAAATGTAATCATATATTATCATCCTCCAATTGAATGATTTTAACTTGATTATTTTGATAAACTAATAATGAATTATAATTTTTTTCTTTACCATATTTTATAGCTTCATCTAAATTATCAAATAAACATTCATCAATTATTAATCCTTTTTCTCTTCTTTTATTGTTTTCGGTTTCAGAAAATAATAAATTATCATCTAAAACAATTGATAAAAATCTTTTTTCTTTTTTAATAAAATCTTTTAATAAATCAACTAATCCATCAACATCCATACCAAAACCAATTGCTGGGGCATCAAAACCAAACTTTTTTAAAAATGAATCATATCTACCACCAGATACAATTGGTCTTCCTAATCCTAATGTAAATATTTGGAAAATAATTCCTGTATAATATTTAGCATATGAATAAATACTGAAATCAAAAACAATATATTGTTCTAAATGTAATTTTTCTAAATGATGATATAAATCAAATAATCTTTGCAAACATTTACTACAAGAATATTTTGCTAATTTCTTTTTAACAGTTTCTAAATAAGATAATTTACCAGCTGATAACATTAAATTAGTCATTGTATCAATCATTTCCTTATCTAGTTTTATTTGTTTTAAATAATCTTTAAATGAAACAAAATCTTTCATATCAATAAAATTTTGAATTATTTGTTTTTGATTGAAATTTAATTTTAAATCATCAAATAATGTTTCAAGAAATTGACTGTAACCAACATGAACAGAAAATGATTTAATACCTAACGATATTAATGATTGAATGGCAATTTTAATGACTTCAACATCCGATTTAATACTACCATCACCAATTAATTCAATTCCAGCTTGAGTAAATTCATGAGATTTACCTTGATATCTTAATGGATAACGAAATGTATTTTCCACATAACAATATTTTTTGGGTAATATTTCATTTTGACATTTTGTTGCTACTACTCGAGCAATGGAAGATGTCATATCATTACGTAATGCTAAAAACTCACCTTGACGATTTATTAATGTATAAAGGTCTGGTTGTTGGAAAAAGTCTTCTGTAGCAAAAACATCAACATATTCAAATGTTGGTGTTTTCACAAGTTCATATCCATAATGAAGTAAAAAATTTCGAACATTAGTTTCAACTTTTTCCTTTAGTAAAGCTTCATTCCCTAAATAATCTCTAACACCCTCTGAGGTTTTTAATCGATAGTTTTTCATAATAAACTCCTAACCTTAGATGAAATTTTAATATTTTAATATGTTTATTATATCATACTTTTTATTTTTCAAAAAGAACGAAATGATTATTTATTGATATTTTTTCAATGAAAATGTTTTTTTTATAAAAAATATTAAAAAAAGCTTCCAAATTGAAAGCTCTTTTTAAACATTTAATTTATTTAATAAAATTTATTTTTTTAATAAAATTTATTTTTTTAATAAAATTTATTTTATTTATTTATCCAAGATGGATCTTGAGGATTTTGTTTCCATAAAATTAATTTTTCTTTAGCATTAGATGAGATATAATTTTCATTAATTGCAACTTCAATTAATTCATCATAATTAGTTATTGTTTCTAATGGACAATTTGCTTCTTTAAATTTATCTTCAGCAGCTTTTAATAAATATGTAAATATTGCAACAACACCTAATACCTCAAGTCCAGCTTCACGTAAAGCTTCCACAACTTCAATACTAGATCCACCTGTTGATACTAAATCTTCAATGACAACTACTTTTTGTCCCTTATTATATTTTCCTTCAATTTTATTTTCTCTACCATGAGTTTTAGCACTACTACGAACATAACCCATAGGAAGTTCTAAAATATCACTAACATATGCAGCATGAGGAATACCTGCGGTAGATGTTCCCATTAATATTTCTGTTTCAGGAAATTTTTCTTTAATTATTTTCGCAAATTCTTTGGCAATTTCATGTCTAATTTTTGGATAACTTAATGTTAAACGATTATCACAATAAATTGGTGATTTTATGCCACTTGCCCAAGTAAATGGTTTATCAGGAGATAAAAAGACGGCTTGAATATCTAATAAATATTTAGCAATTTCTTTCATTTTGAATCCTTTCTAATTAAACAATTTTTTAATATAAATTTATAAGCCTAAAAAATCATTTTTTATTTTATTATATGCTTGAACAGGATCATCACTTCTTGTAATTGGTCTACCAACTACAATATAATCACAACCTAATTCTTTTGCCATTTTTGGTGTCGTAATACGTACTTGATCATCATTTGTATTTGAAGAAAGTCTAATACCAGGTGTTACAGTAATAAACTCTTTTCCACAAGCTTCTTTAATAATCTTTGTTTCAAGTGGTGAAGAGACAACACCATCTAATCCTGCTTTTTTCGCATTTAAAGCATATTGTTTTACAGTTTCACTTACTTCACCAGGAATTAATAATTCTTGATTCATTACATCTTTTGATGTCGATGTTAGTTGCGTTACCGCAATTAATAAAGGTCTAGATTTACCTTTTACTTCTTCTAATGCCATCAATGCTTCATGCATCATTTTAATTCCACCTGCAGCATGAACATTAATCATATCTACATCAAGCTTCGCAATTGATTTCATTGCTGATGCTACGGTATTAGGAATATCATGTAATTTTAGATCTAAAAATATTTTATGTCCTAATTTTTTTATTTCATGAATAATTTTTGGTCCTTCACTATAAAATAATTCCATTCCCACTTTTACATACATTGATTCAGAAAATTGTTTTAAAAATTTTAAAACTTTTTCTTGATTTTCAAAATCTAAAGCAACAATTACCATATTAATTATCCTTTCTATGAGCGATACCAATTGTATCATTAATATCATTAAAACCATATTTTTGTAATACATTTGGTAAATCTTCAATAATTTCTTTACAAATATATGGATTAATTAAATTCATTGTGCCAATAGCAACGGCACTAGCACCAGCATATAAAAATTCTAAAACATCTTCGGATGAAGAAATTCCTCCCATGCCAATAATAGGAATTGAAACAGCTTCATAAACTTGATATATCATTCTAATAGCGACAGGTTTTATCGCTGGTCCACTAAATCCGCCAGTTTTATTAGCTAAAATAGGTTTTTTAGTTTTAAGATCTATTCTCATACCCATTAATGTATTAATCATTGTAAGTCCATCAGCTCCACCTTTTTGGGCAGCTAAAGCTATTTCCACAATATTAGTAACGTTAGGGCTTAGTTTAATATATACTGGAACCTTTGATACTTTTTTAATTTTTCTAGTAATTTCATATACTAAATTAGGATCAGTACCAAAAGCAATTCCCCCACTTTTAACATTTGGACAACTTATATTTACTTCTAAAGCACCAACATTTTTTACTTCACTTATTCTTCTAGCAACTTCTACATATTCATCAATTGTTTTACCAACAATATTGGCAATTACGGGAAACTCAAATTGTGATAGGAATTTTAATTTTTGATTAATTACAACATCTATTCCTGGGTTTTGTAAGCCAATGGCATTTAACATACCACCATATGTTTCCGCAATCCTTGGCACAGGATTTCCAAAGCGTTCTTCTAAACTTGTTGCTTTTATCATAATTGAACCTAAAATATTTAAATCATATAGTTCACTAAATTCTTCACCAAAACCAAATGTACCACTAGCTGGTATAATTGGATTTTTTAAAGCTAATCCAGGTAAATTAACACTTAGTTTCATATACCATTTCCCCTAACTTAAATATTGGTCCATCTTTACATACTCTTTTATAATTATCTTTAGTATGACAAACGCAACCATAACATGCACCTATTCCACATGCCATTCTTTCTTCAAATGATAAATATCCTTCTTTTTGTTTATAATATTTTTCATCTAATTTTTGTAATAAAATACTTGGACCACAACTATATAAAACATCAAAATCTAATTGATTTGTGTTTAAATAATCAATGGCATTACCTTTAAATCCCATTTCTCCTGAATCTAATGTTAATATAACATTACCATATTTTTTAAATTGTTCTAAATATATAATGCAATCTTTATTTTTAAAAGCTAATAATATATTTAATATATTATCTTTACTTAATTTCTTGGCAAGTTCAAGTAATGGGGGAACACCAATTCCCCCACCAATTAATAATACTTTTTTATTATTAACAAGGGGAAAAGAATTTCCTAAAGGTCCTATTATATCTAATTCTTCGTTAATCTTTTTTTCACTTAATAATTTAGTACCATTTCCATTAATTCGATAACAAATGACAATTTTATCATCAATTATTTGCGATATAGAAATAGGACGACGTAGTAACATTGATTGATCTCCTAAAGATATATGAATAAATTGTCCACATTTAGCATCTTTTGCAATTTTTGGAGCATGAATAATCATTTCATAAATATCTTTTTGGATTAATTTGTTTTGAATAATGGGAAAAAAGTCTTTAATCATTAAATGATACCAACTTTCATCGTAATTTCATCTAAAACATCAAGTAAAGCAACAACAGTATCAAGTGAAGTAAATGTTGTTACATTATTTTCTGATGCAACTTTACGTATTAAGAATCCATCTTGATTTTCACCATTTGATGTACTGACAGTATTTATGACATATGCAACATGACCTTTTCTTAAAGAATCAAGAATTTCTGTGGAATGTTCACTTATTTTTTTACGAATTCTTGTTCTAATTCCATGTTCTTTTAGGAATTTACCAGTTCCTTTTGTTGCTTCAATATTAAATCCTAATTGGTAAAATCTTTTCACAAGTGGTAAAGCTTTTTCCTTAGTTTCATCAGATAATGTGACAAAAACAGTACCATAATTTACTACTCTCATGCCACTAGCTCTTAATGCCTTATATAATGCTCTATTAAATGATGAATCATAACCAATTGCTTCACCTGTTGATTTCATTTCAGGAGATAAAATTGCATCTAATCCTTTAATTTTACTAAATGAAAATGTTGGTGCTTTAACGTAATGCATTGGTCTATCTTCTAATAATCCACTTTGATATCCTTGTTCTTTTAATGATTTACCTAAAATAACTTTAGTTGCAATGTTTGCTAAATTAACTTTAGTTGATTTAGAAATGAAAGGAATAGTACGACTTGATCTTGGATTAACTTCAATAATATAAACATCATTATTTTGGTCAACAATAAATTGAATATTAAATAAACCAATTATGCCAATATTAATACCTAAACGTATTGTATAATCAACAATAATATCTTTCACTTCTTTAGATAAAGTAAATGGTGGATATACACTAATAGAATCACCTGAATGAACACCAGTTCCTTCAACATGTTCCATAATTCCTGGAATTAAAACATCAACACCATCACATACAGCATCAACTTCTACTTCTCTACCAGCGATATATTTATCAATCAAAACAGGTTGTTTTTCATCGACAGCAAATGCTTGTTTTAAATATCTTGTTAATTCTTTATCATTATGTACTATTTGCATAGCTCTTCCACCTAATACATAAGATGGACGAACTAATGTAGGATAACCAATCATATTAGCTGTTTTAATACCATCATTTAAATTAGTGACAGTTAATCCTTGTGGTTGAGGAATATTTAATTTTAACAATAATTCTTCAAAACATTTTCTGTTTTCAGCGTTTTCTATTCCTTTAACACTTGTACCAATAATTGGAACACCTAATTTATCTAATCTATCAGCTAAATTAATTGC
>CANQVC010000035.1 GCA_947627195.1 uncultured Bacilli bacterium | reverse complement strand
TTCAATCTTTTTCTTTTGCCTTTTTATTTCTTTTGTGATATGATATTTATATTAATGGTGAATAAAATGAAAATTGAAAAACTAAAAGGGTATTTAATTGCAGTTGATTTAGATGATACTATTGTTTCAGGATTTGATGACTATGATAAAGAAAGTTTTAAAGTATTAAAACAATTAGCAATTGAAAATTATATTATAATTGCTACTGGTAGACCTTTTCGTTCTAGTAAATATTTTTATGATTTATTAGAATTAAAAACGCCATTAATTAATTATAATGGAGCATTATTACATCATCCTTCAGATCCTTTATTTCCTAAAAAAATGATTCATATCGACCGAAATAAATTATTCAAATTTATTGATTCTTTAAAAGATGTTTTAGTAAATATATTTTGCGAAATAGAAGATGATATATATTTATGGAAAAACACTGAAGAAATCCAACCATATTTACATTTAGATGGTGGTATATTACATGTTGGTGAACTAAAAGATATTTTACATAATGATTCTAATGGGGCAATTCTTTTTTCTAAATTAGGGAGTGAAGAAAGATTAGAAAAATATGT
This sequence comes from uncultured Bacilli bacterium, assembly GCA_947627195.1. GTDB lineage: Bacteria > Bacillota_I > Bacilli_A > ML615J-28 > CAG-698 > CAKOMG01. The sequence continues at coordinate 21,747 of CANQVC010000035.1, read as the reverse complement.
GAATGAGCAATATAAAGAAGTAAGAATTAGACATTGGTTTACAAATGATGTATTAGTTTCAGAATTATATAGTCCATTGACATCAAAAGCTAATGCAATTAAAACAATTTGTGATTATTACCATATTCCTTATGATAAAACTATCGCTATCGGTGATGGTCATAACGATATTGAAATGTTAGAATTTTGTAAGATTGGCGTAGCAATGAAAAATTCTCATCCTGATTTATTAAAGATTGCGGATGTGGTAACTGAAGATGTGAAAAATCATGGTGTAAAATTATTTTTTGAAAAAATATTGAAAGGTTGAAAATATTAAATCAACCTTTTTTATTATAAATGACTAAAATTGTATATATTATATTTTAAAAGACATATATAGACAATAATTACTATTTTATTTTTTCTTATATTTCAATATAAAAATAATATAAAATATATAATATTACAAAATCTTATAAAAAAATTTATTATGATATGAATATTTTATCATAATAAAATAAAAAGGGTTATTCAATATGAATTCACCCTTTTTATTAATATCTAAAACATTATTCTTTATATGATTTTGTTTTAGGTGTTGGGACTTTATCTTTCCAATAATCAGTTTTAATACGCATCATACCTTGATATTGAATGCTAGATGGATTGTTATTAACATTAACCATAGTTTTATAAGAGAATATTGATATACCTTTTACTTCAGGATATTTGGTATTGTATAAAACTTGATTACTTGATTCGTATGGTTGTTCAAGCCATGAATATGTTCCACTTGTATAATCAGTTGACATATATAAACCCATACCTGTATATAGATTTACTTTTTTGTTTTTCACAACTTTTGCCCACCAATCAACTACATCAGCATAATCAGCTGTACGATGAGTAAATCCCCAATAAGTTTGTGGAATAATATAATCAATCCATTCTTCATCAATCCATTTCTTTGAATCACAGAATAAATAAGATGAATAATGTTCTTGACCTGCTGTTACAGAGCCATTTGTAATAGCATTGCCATTATTATCATATGTAACAACACCATTACCATTACGATATATTCCTGTTGGAGAAATTCCTAATTGAACAGATCTATTATTTTCTTCATTAAATGAACTTAAAGAATTAGATAAAGATTCAATAAATAAATTTATTTGATCTCTACGCCATGATTTTTTATTTTCAGCACTAGTTTTACTATAATTAGATGTTGGATTATTATTAATATAATTTTCATAATCTTGTTGATCTGGTTCTGTTAATACGGTAATACCAGAACTCATTTGGGCATAGAAATAATCATCAAAATGAATAGCATCAATATCATAATTTTGGGCTAGTTCTAAACATACTTGAACAATATAATCTCTAACACTTTGTTTTGCAGGATTTAAAATTGCTCCTTTAGTTCCATCTTCACGATATGTCATAAGAATATTTGTTGGATCAGAAGCTGGATTATTTGGGAAATTGATGTAATCTTTCGCAACATCACTAGGTGTTGCATCTTTACTATAGCCATATGCTTTAATACGATAAGGGTTTAACCAAGCATGGAATTCGATATCACGTTTATGACATTCTTCAATAAACCATGTCAAATAATCCCATTCATCAAAGGTATTATAATTACCAAATCTTTGATCAATTGGTGCTAATTTAGTTTGATAATAAGCATTGTTAGTTGGACGCAAATGGAAAATAATTGCATTCATATGATAAGATTCTAAATTGTCTAAAACTGCTGTTAAATTAGCTTTCATTGTATTTTGATTTGTGCTTGGAATAAAATCATCGATATAAGCTGAAACCCATGTAGCACGAAAATCACTTTCTGGTTGTTCATAATATTTAGGTATTTGGACAACTTCACCATTGCGATTTGTTACTTTATTTCCTGAATAAACAAGGTCTTCAATGTTGTCACCCCATTTAGCAACTAAAACAATTGAATCATAAACATTAAAAGTAAAATGTGATGGTACTTCTTTGCCATTTAATAACCAACAAACAAAGTATGTACCACTTTTAACTGGTGTTGGTAAATCAACAACATCCCCATATTCAACAACTATATTTGGTAAATCATTACCACCATCAGTATCAAAAACAATTTCGTATGTCACAATATCACTCCATTCAGCATATAATTCTAAATTACCTACTGTTCCTGCTACTATTTTATCAGTTGGTTCTCCTGATAAATCACTATTGAAAGACCAACCCAAAAATCTTTTACCTGGTAAACTTGGAATAGGTAATAATATATCTTTATTTGATGGTTTATATTTATCTATTACTTCATTGGAACTTCTTGGAAATAAATGAAAGTTTTCACCATATACACTTTCATATTTATCAGCATCATCGCGAATATAGCGATCAAAATCAATACATGCGCCATAATAATCTGAATTACCACTAGCAAATCTACCATTTAATGAATTAACCCATTGAGCTAATGGTAGCCATTTTTCTTGATATCTTGATGAATTAAAGAAATAATCATCATTTTCTATTGTTGGATTATTTAAATATATTAAATGATTTACACTTCCTGATACTGATGAAAGTCCAATATAATTACGCCATGTACCTAAAAATCCAACTGTATTACCTTCACCATGCATAAAAACACTTAATGATTCACGAGGTGCAATAAAAGAATAAAAATCTTTTAAGAAATCATTTATATATTCTGTTTTTGTTTGATAATCCCATTGTCCACCATTTAAGTTATAACTAATTGTATATTCTTTAGATTTGTCTATTTCATATACAGCATGAATTTCACGATCAGAATTTATTTTTTCATAGCTAATATCCCATCCAACAAATACATAACCAAATCTTGTTGGATCACTTGGTGGAGTAGCATTTTGTCCTTCTTCTACTTCTTGTTTTGATAACAATTTATCATCATAATCTAAAAATGTAACATTATAAATATTATAATGTATATCAGTCCACATTGCTTTTAAAACAATATCATTTTTAACTTCACTAGTGAAGTCATACAATTCATCATTTAAAAACCAACCTTCAAATTTTGATCTATCTTTGATAGGATCATCTGGTTTATAAGCTCTTTCATTTTCTTTGACTTTTTGCGACGGAACTTCACTACCACCATTAGAATCAAATGTAACTGTATATGTCTTAGATTGAGAAATTGTTAAATCACAAGCGGATAAGACAACAACAAAAAGAGCTAAAAACAATATTAGTATTTTCTTTTTCATATTTCTCCTTTCAATATATGTAAATTATATATGATTATTCTTAAATAATCAATAAAAATCTAAAAAAGAATAATTTTTATAAACAAATTTAATTATTTTAGTAAAAGGCACATCAAGATTGACATGCCTTTATTTTTTATAAAATATCATTAAATTTATTTATGATATTGTTCATTATTTCTTCCATAAATTCAGTAGCATTAACAGTATCTAAGGTGATAGTTACAATGTTACTTGTTACTGTTCCAATATCATTTTTGGCTTCAACTTTCACATACATTGGTCTTCCATCACTCGAAAATTGGACTGGGCAACGAACAGATTCACTTCCATCTAATGGTTCTTTTGTGACTTTTTCCCAATTAACTTTATCAAAAGAAATATATACATCATAACTAGGAGTTGTTCCTATTTGCACATTCATTGGGGAAATAACAATATTAAATTTACCATTTATTTTAGCTTTCGCATCAGCAAATATACCATTAAATGTACCAAAAGGTATATTAGGAGTTGCAACTGCGGAAGTTGTGGAAAGAGTTACACCACTTGATAAATCATTGCTTTGCGATACAGCAACAATGCGATATTGATATGTTTTATTTACATCAGATGTTAAATCAGTATAATATACTTTATCATTATGTTTTGTTGATGAAACGATAGCAATTAATTGTTTTGGATCATTTTCATCAATTGTTGTTTCAGATCGATAAATAGCATATTTTCTAGCACTAATAGATGTACCCCATCCTAAATTATAAACTTTTGTACCTTTAATGATTTCGAATGTGGAAACTTCTTGCGATTCCATTTGGGTACTTCTTCTAAGTTCTGGTCCAATAGCTGGCATATTCCAATATTCATTTTTTAATCTTTGAACAGCAGCACAATTAATTTGATTTTTAATTGTACGATATTGATATATACATGCTCCTTTTATTTCTTCTTTTTTAGTATTATATAATAATTCATTAGTCAATTCATAAGGATTAGATTGCCAACCAATATCTCCTGCTTCGCCAATTTTATAAAAACCAAGACCAGTATATAAATTAACTTTTTTGTTTTTTACAACAGCACTCCACCAATCTGCTAAATCAGCATATGGTGCTTCTTCTTTTTCAAAAGAGAAATACATTTGCGGAAGAATGTAATCTATCCATTCATTATCTATCCATTTTTTAGTATCAGAATATAAATAATCACCATAATGGGCAAATCCTCTAGTATTAGAAAATAATGGATAAGTTAATGTTCCATTTGCATCATATTTATAATCACTTAAAGGAACATAAGAACCATTTTGATACATGCCACTAGGAGAAACGCCTAATTGAACATAATTTCCAGTTTCACGATTATATTTATCTAAATCTTCACTTAATTCTTTAATGAATTGGTCGACTTGTAAACGTCTAAAATCAGATTTAAGACTAGTATTATATTGATTTTTGTATTTATTAAATGTTGCATCATCATTAACACCACTTATATAAAAATAATCATCAAAATGGATAGCATCAATATCATAATTTCTAGCTAATTCCATACATACTTCACGAACATAAGTACGTACAGCAGGACGACCTGGATCTAAGATAGCTCCTGATGTACCAATCAAAACATTTTCACTATTATGTGCAGGGTTATTAGGGAAATCAGCATATTTAGATTGTACTGCTGCCATTGTTGTTGCAGATGACGAAATACGATAAGGATTTAGCCATGCATGAAATTCCATTCCTCGATTATGACATTCATCAATCAACCATTCTAAATAATCCCAACTATCATAATCCATACCACGAACATAACTAGATTGTGGAGCTAATTGAGTATTATATAAGGCATCATTATGAGTTCTTAAATGAAATAATAAAGCATTCATATTTAAGCTTTGCATTGTATCTAAAACTTCTAATAATTCTTGTTTAAAAGCTTCAGGACGACCATTATAACCTGGAATATCCCCTGCAAATGGTGATACCCATACACCACGAAATTCTTTAGTAGTTGCCTCATATTCACTAGGAATTAGAATTTCTTCTTCTTGTCTACCATATGTAACATATCCATTACCTTGAGTTTTAGGAAGTTTTGTTAATGTTGAAGCAGCAACTACTTCCTGTCTATTAATAAAAAATAGACCAAAAAATAATAAACAAATCATAATTAATAACAATAATTTTGATTTTTTTGTTATATTTATTTTCATATCATAAATCTCCTTTACATGATAATTATAGCATAGTTGAGTTAAAAAAACAATTTTTTTTAGGTATATTTAAGGTTTCTACAAAAAATTACCAAAACTAAATATATAAGATAAATATATATAAAAAATGCATTGAATAAATTATAAATGAAACAATTTATTCGATGCATTAATTATTACTTTTTATATAATTCTTTAGAATACAATTCTTTAGATATTTCTTCTTTAATACTTCTTTCTAAATCTTTGTGATGAATTAGATTTTGATTTTTTTCTTGTTTTGTTTTTTCTTTCAAATTAATCACCCAATTAATATATATTCAATTATTAGAAAAACATTCTTGAATTTGGGAAAAAGAATAACCTTTTCTTAATAATATTTCTATTATTTTTTGTTTTGTTTCATTTATTGAATATCCTTTGGATGCTATTTTTTCTTTAGCTTTAATAAAATCTTTTTGTAATGATAATTCACTTTTATCTTCAAAATTGCATTCATTTATAAAACTATATACAATTGAAGAAGTAAATCCATCACGTAAAAACTTTTGCATGAAAAAAGATTTTTGTTTTGTAATTGGTTTATTACTTTGACTATCTTTCAATTTCAAAAAAATAGAATTCATATTTTCTTTTTCTTCATCACTTGTATATTCTTTTTTCGCATTCATAATACATGATGAAGGAACTTTTCTTTGCATTAATTTTTGTTCAATATATTTTGGACCTTTTTTATTTTCTTTATAATAATTGAATAAATCATATGCTAATTTTTGATCATTAATATAACCAAATGATGAAAGTTTATCCAAGATTTTATTAATATCTTCTTCTTTTAAATCAACGGCTTTTTGTTTTAAATAACTTCTTATTTCTTCATAAGATCTTGATCCATAACTTAAATAATGTAAAACTTTAGAAAAATTAAGATTAATTTTTACTTCATTTAAGATTTCTTCAAATTGTTTTTCCTCAAAACAAGCACCTTTAAGAATACGATATTTTACTATAGTATCTTCATCTAATTCATATTCATCTACTGAAGTATGAATAATATATTTATTTTTATGTTTGGATTGTTCTAATTGTTTAATTTCAATCATTATTTTTTACTAAATCCTTCCCCTGTAACTTCATTTGCTCTTACAACATAATAAAAGGCATTTGGATCACATTCATGAATGATTTTCTTTAAACGATAATATTCAGAACTTGATAAAATACAAACTAATTTAGATTTTTCTTGATTAGTATAACCACCAACAACTTGAATTTGAGTTACACCACGATCAAAATCTTTTAAGATACGTTCTTTTATTTCATCATTTTTTTCCGAAATAATATGAACAGCACGAGAATTAAAACCACTAAACACAATTTGATCCATAACTACACCACTAATAAAAATAAATATTAAGGCATAAAGAATCATATGAGGATCCATGATTTGTCCTTCTTCATGAATAAAAAACGAACCAACAACAACTATTATTCCATCAATTAACCATAATGATACAGAATAAGGCATACGGAGATATTTATATAAAATATTTTGGGGAATTTCTGTTCCTCCTGTAGATCCTCCATTTTTAATAGTTATTCCTAATCCTACACCCATAATAAAAGCAGAAAACAAAATAACAAGCATTTTATCATTAATCCAAGGTTGTCCATCTTTTAAAGGAATCAAGCTATAAATAAGATTTAATATAGCAATAAAAGCTGGAACAGCTAAAGAGCCAAATAATGTTTTAAAAAAGAAGTCTTTTCCTAAAAATATTAAACCAATAATTAATGTAACGACATTAACTATAAAAACAGTTATAGCTGTATTTAATCCAATGGTATTTTTTAAAATGGTTGCTATACCAGTACCACCACCAATAACTAAATTCATGGGATCTAAGAAAAAGCTAAACGAAAATGCCACTAATAAACTTCCAAGAGAAATATTAATATATTCTTTTATTTTTTCATTGGAAAAAAAGCTTTTTATTTTGTTCATCATTTACCTCACATTATAATCTGATTTTAAATATGCATTAATAAACCCATCTAATTCGCCATCCATTACAGCATCAACATTATATGTTTCAAAATTTGTTCGATGATCTTTAATCATTGAATAAGGATGAAATACATAAGAACGAATTTGGCTACCAAAACTATTATCAGTTGTGGCACCATTAATGTTTTTAATTTTTTGAGCTTGTTCTTCTAATTCTAATTGGTAAAGTTTTGATTTTAAAATATTCATTGCTTTTTCACGGTTTTGGATTTGACTTCTCTCATTTTGACAAGTAACTACTATACCTGTCTTTAAATGGGTAATACGAATTGCGGAATCTGTTGTATTAACATATTGTCCTCCTGCACCACTTGAACGATATGTATCAATGCGAACATCTTCAGGTTTTATTTCAATATTAATATCTGATTCAATAGATGGTACTATTGTAACAGCACAAAATGATGTATGTCTTCTAGCATTACTATCAAATGGTGATATTCGAACTAAGCGATGAACTCCTTGTTCACTTTTTAAATATCCATAAGCTTTATCACCATGGATAATAAAACTTACACTTTTAATTCCTGCTTCTTCACCATCTTGATAATCTAATAATTCTAATGTAAAGCCATGTCTTTCTGCATATCTTTTATACATACGATATAACATACTACACCAATCTTGTGATTCTGTTCCACCTGCTCCAGGATGCATATCAATTATGGCATCACAATTATCATATTCATTACTTAATAACATTTCTACTTCAAAAGATGATAATTTATTTTCCAATTCGTCTATTAATGAAACAATTTCATTTTCTAAGTTTTCTTCTTTTGCTTTATGAATATCAAAATAAAATTGTAAATCATTTAATTCTTCTTTTAAAGTATTAAATGTTTCTAAAGTATTTTTTAGTATTTTACTTTTTTTTAAAATAATTGAAGATTTCTTTTGATCATTCCAGAAAGATGGATTGTTCATTTCATCATCATATTTTTTAATGTCATCTTTCATTTCATCAACATGAATAGCTTTTTCAAGTTCATTAAGACGTGTTTGAAAGTCCTCAATGGCTTTCACCATTTCAAAATTTTCCATATTTCTCCTCGTACAATATCTTTTATATATATTAATTATACAACTAATTTCATTTTTTTTCAATATGATTAAAGAAATATCGTTGTGATTAATAAAGAAAGTTATCAAATAGATAATAAATTAGGTTGACTAAAATTAGTCAACCACTTAATTATTATTTAAAATATTTCTCAAGTAATATTTGCAATTTTTCAAAATTATTAGGAAAGTCTCCTAAACCAAAATATTGTATTTTATCATCAATTATATCCATATGCCATTCATAATTATTTGTATTATTAAAATAAATTTTGTTTGGATCCCAATCTTTAATTATATCTTTTAATTCTTTCATGAAATCATTATAATAAGAATCTTCTCTTTTTTTAGAACACTTTGGATTATTATACTCACCATATATAAATGAATAAGAAAATTGATCTAAATCTTCATCAAATTCCATAAAAATTTGATATTGTTCATTAATATCATCATATTTTCCTGCGGAAAAAGAAAAGATTTTTAAAGGTTTTAAGTATTTTTCAAATTTTTCTGATTTTTCAATCATAATATTATTCTTTTCTGTTTTTGGTGGTCCATACAAAACTTGATACATCCAAGAATAATATTCTTGTTTTTTCTTACGCATGTTAACTCCTTATTTATTTTCTAAAATTTCATTAATACAAAACATCGGAATTTTATTTTGATAATCAAATGTATGAAATGAATCTCCCAAACAATATTTCCATTTATAACATTTATAACAATTTTTACCTCTTGCTCTTTCTAAAGAGCGAAATTGTTTATATTTATTTTCCCAAACATTAACAAAATTATCAACTTTAATATTACCTTGAATTAAATCTTTTCTTCTTTCAACATTTGGACAAACAGATATGTCTCCATTACTTAATATACTAGCTATATTTATTCCTGTAGGGCAATAAAAGTAATGACTTCTTATTTCGTTTTCTAAAGGAATATCTAAATAATGACTACATCCATATTCAACATCAATTATATTTTCATTTCTTTTTTCTTTAATGAAATTAAATAAATATTGATAATCTTCTTTATTAAGTAATATATTTTGATTATCTTTGGCTCTACCAATTGGATCAACATTAACAACTCGCCATGATTTAATATTTAATTGTTTCATCAATTGATATAAGTCTTCTAATTCATTGATATTTCTTTTATTGGCTACTGTTGTTACTTGAACTATTTTAATTGATTTAATATTTTGTAATTTTTGAATGTTAGTAATAATTTTATCAAAACATCCTTGTACATTACGAAATTTTTCGTGTGTCTCTTTTAATCCATCTAAACTAATAGAAATTGTTTCCATATTGGTCTTTTGCATTTGGTCTAAGATTTCATCACTTATAAGCATTCCATTAGAAGTCATGCCCCAATGAAATCCTAGTTTTACTGCATAATCCATTATAGAAAACAAATCTTTTCGAACTAATGGTTCCCCACCTGTTATATTTAAGAAAATATTTTCTGCTTGATAATGAATTGATATAGAAAATAATGTTCTTTTTAAATCGTCACTTTTTATTTCATCAAAAACATCTATATCACCACATCTACTTCCACAATGTTCACATCTAGCATTACATCTTGAAGTTACTTCTAAAAATAAATCTGTTAATATTGGATGTTTAAGCGCAATTTGTTTATATTGGTATAATTTATCTAAATCTTTTATTTTATTCATTTTAATATATTTATTTTGTTAATATATGATTTTTAATCATATCTATTATGATGATATCATCTTCATAATATTGTAATAATTCTTTAGCAATTATAAAATCATTTATATTTTTTTTATTACACCACCATTTAGCATCATCTATACTATTAATACAGAAAAATAAATGATCGACAATATTATTAGCAACATCGATATTTATTAAATTATCTTTAACAGATAAACATAAATATTTACTGAATCTTTGACAAAAACTTTCAACTAAATCATCAGCAATATCTTGTTGGGCAAAACTTCCTTCATTCCATATTGAAGAGCACATATTATTTGCCCATTCTTTTTGCTTTTCATCCCAATTAATTTCATTCATAATTAAAACCTTAAATTATAAATAGAGATTATCTTCCACAACAATTTTTATATTTCTTGCCGCTTCCACAAGGACATGGATCATTTCTACCAACTTTTTCTTCTTTGTTTTTCACAATAGGTTTACGTTTTGTATCTTCTTCTTTACCTGAACGAGCTACTGTGTTTTTCACAACTTGTTCACGTTGTAAGTTTTCTTGAATATGAGCTAAATTGACATATCTTGTTGCATCTGATGCGATATTCATGATCATTGTTTCAAATTTTTCATAACCAATGTCTTGATATTCACGCAATGGGTTCTTTTGGGCATATGATTGTAATCTTACAGCTTGACGTAATTCACTCATCGCATCAATATGTTCCATCCAATATGTATCAACAACTCTTAATAAAACAACTTTTAAGAATTCACGATAAATTTGCTCAGGGAATTTTTCCTTCTTATCGGCTAGTAATCCAATGCATTCGGAATATAAATATTCAACAATTTCATAACCTTTTTTGTTTTTAAACTCTTCTATATCAATTGTATCAATTGGAAAATATTTACCTGAAACAATTTCAAATATTTTATTAATTGCTTCATCATTAGCTACTTTAGTTTCATCAACATATTGATAAACAATGTTTTCACAAGTCTCTTTCATCATCTTATGAATGATATCAGTAATATCATCTAAGAACAAAATTTGTGCACGTTGTCCATAAATAATTTCACGTTGTTTTCTTAAAACTTCATCATATTCTAAGACTGTTTTACGACTTTCAAAGTTACTTCCTTCAATTTTCTTTTGCGCACTTTCGACAAATCCTGAGAACATTTTACTTTCAAATGGTGCTTCAGAACCATCTTTTTGTTTTACCATCATTCCTAAAACAGCTTTAAATTTATCACTACCAAATCGTTTCATTAAGTCATCTTCAGCTGATAAGAAAAACTTTGTATAGCCTGGATCTCCTTGACGTCCTGAACGACCTCTTAACTGATTATCAATACGACGAGATTCGTGACGTTCTGTTCCTAATACTGCTAGTCCACCTAGTTCAACAACTCCAGGACCTAATTTAATATCAGTACCACGTCCTGCCATGTTTGTGGCAATAGTTACAGCACCTAATTGACCAGCTTGGGAAATTATTTCCGCTTCTCTTTCGTGTTGTTTAGCATTTAAAACACTATGAGGAATATGTTTCTTTTGTAATAATTCTGATAATAATTCACTTGTTTCAATAGAAATTGTACCTACTAATATTGGTTGACCTTTTTTATGTCTTTCTTCAATTTCATTAGCAATAGCTTTAAATTTACCTTGCATTGTTAGATACATAGAATCAGGAGCATCAATACGAATAACAGGTTTATTAGTTGGTATTTCTACAACAAACATGTTATAAATGTTTCTAAATTCATCTTCTTCTGTTTTAGCAGTTCCTGTCATACCAGCTAATTTCTTATACATACGGAAATAATTTTGGAAAGTAATTGTTGCTACTGTCTTAGTTTCTTTCTTTATTTCCACATGTTCTTTAGCTTCTAATGCTTGATGTAAACCTTCACTATATTGACGTCCATGCATTAAACGACCAGTAAATGGATCGACAATGACAATTGTTCCTTCATGAATAACATAATCAACATCTTTACTCATGATATAATTTGCTCTTATAGCGTTTTGAATATAATGTAATGTTGATACATTTTTAATATCATATAGATTATCTAAACTAAAGAAACGTTCAGCTTTTTCCATTCCTGATTCTGTTAATACTACATGACGAGCTTTTAAATCGATATCATAATCTCCTTCTTTTAAGCTCTTAGCAAACATATCAGCTTGTTGATAAGCACTACCTGTATTTTTTGCACCACCACTAATAATTAAAGGAGTACGGGCTTCATCTATTAAAATAGAGTCAACTTCATCGACAACGGCAAAGTTTAATTCCCTTTGTACCATTTGTTCTTTATATAATACCATGTGATCTCTTAAATAATCAAAGCCAAGTTCATTGTTTGTTGAATAAGTGATATCACAATTATATTGTTCTTTCTTTTCTTCACTACTTAATTCACGAAGATTTAATCCAACAGTTAAACCTAACCATTTATATAATTCACCCATTTCACGGGCATCTCTGGAAGCTAGGTATTCATTGACAGTAACAACATGAACACCTTTACCTTCTAAAGCATTTAAATATACAACTAATGTGGAAGTAAGAGTTTTACCTTCACCTGTTTTCATTTCAGCAATATTACCACCATTTAAGGCTAATGCTCCCATTAATTGTACTTTAAATGGAGTCATCCCTAAAACACGAGTTGCTGCTTCACGAACTGTGGCAAAAGCTTCTACTTGTATATCTTCTAATGTTTCACCATTTTTTAATCTTTCTCTAAATTCATTAGTTTTAGCTTTTAATTCTTCATCTGTATATGCTTTATACTGATCTTGAAGATCTTCAATTTTGTTTGCTATTTTTTCTACGCGTTTTAGTTCTTTCCACCCTGCATCAAACAATCCTTTAAACACGTATACACACATCCTTTCATATATTCTATATCATATCAAATTTTCCCCATTTTTACAAGTCTTTTTTCTTTTTTGCCTAAATTATATTTAAGAAAACAATAAAAAAGAAAGAATTTTATTAAATTAAAACTCTTTCTTCTATTATAATTGTAATATATATTACATTAATGATTTATATAATTTCTTAATATCTTCAACACTTGTAGGTCTTGGATTACCACCTGTACATACATCATTAAATGCATCATTAGCAAGCATATCTATTGCTTCTTCAGGAATACCAATTTCGGACAATGTATTAGGAATACCAACAGATAAACTTAATTCTTTAACTAATTTACAAGCTAGTTCACCTGCTTCTTGATCTGATAAACCATTTGTATTTCCACCCATTGCTTCCGCAATCTTACGATATTTAGGAAGAGATGCTGATTCCATATTATATTTCATAACAGTTGGTAAAATTATTGCATTAGCAATACCATGAGGTGTATCAAATCTTGCTCCTAATGGATGTGCCATCGAATGAACAATACCTAAACCAACATTACTAAATCCCATACCTGCAATATATTGACCTAAAGCCATATTTTCACGAGCAACTTTATCTTTGCCATTATCGTATGCTTGTTTTAAATTTTTACGAATTATTTCTATTGCTTTTAATTCAACCATATCACTCATTTCCCATGCACCTGGAGTAATATATCCTTCAATTGCATGTGTTAAAGCATCCATTCCTGTAGCAGCTGTTAAACTTTTAGGCATCGTTTCCATTAATTCAGCATCAACAATAGCAACAACTGGGATATCATGAGGATCAACGCAAACCATTTTCTTACCATTTTTTTCATCAGTAATAACATAATTAATTGTAACTTCAGCAGCAGTACCAGCTGTTGTAGGAAGAGCAATTACGGGAACACTTTTTTGTTTTGTTGGAGCAACTCCTTCTAAAGAACGTACATCTTTAAATTCAGGATTTTTCGCAATAATACCAACAGCTTTTGCTGTATCCATTACTGAACCACCACCAATAGCAACAATCAATTCTGCTTTAGAATTTTTAAACAATTTTAAAGCATCTAATACATTTTGAATAGTTGGATTAGCTTTAACATCACTAGTCATTTCATAAGTAATACTAGCTTCATCTAACATTTTTAACACTTTGTCAGCAACACCAAATTTAACTAAATCTTTATCAGTGATGACAAATACATGATTAATTGAACGTCCTTTAATTTCCGAAATTAATTCTTTTCTACATCCATATCCAAAATAAGATGTTTCATTCAAAATAAATCTTGCCATAATAATTTTCCTCCTTTTCTATCATGGAATATTTTATATACTATTATTGTATCACATTTTTATAATTTAGATGATAAATATGATTAAATTTTTTTAAAATAACAAAAAACTCTCCATAATAAGAGAGTTTAAGTGTAAAATTTTTTAATAAAAAACGTAAATTCTAATAATTTATAATTATTAATAATCTATAATTATTATCCATGTAAACCATTAGCTTGTCTTTCCATATTTTCAATTACAACATCATGAATATCTCCTAATGTTGCACAATATTCTAATACTTTCCATGGTTCATTTGTATGAAAATGTATTTTAATTAATGTATCATCACCAACAGCTAATAAACAATCTCCATCAAAATGTTCAGTAATATAATCATTGATTTGATCTTCATCTAAATTTTCGCCTTCTATTAATAATTGTGTATCAAATTTATATTTAATCATAATTATTATTCCTCCTCTATTATATATTTATATTATATTACTTTTTATAAGAAATATCAAGTATAATTCATTGATTTGTTGTTTATAATCATTTTAAGATTTAATATCACTATTATTAAGTTGTTTAAAAGTCATAAAAAGAATAATAAAAGATATAATGAATGTTAATATATCTGACACTGGCATAGAATATAACACACCATCTAAGCCGAAAAATAATGGTAATAATAAAGCAAAACCTACACCAAAAACAATTTCTCGAATCATGGAAAGAACTGTTGATGAGAAAGCTTTACCCATGGCTTGTAAAAAGATGAATGTTGCTTTATTTACACAGGCAAATATAATCATACACAAATAAATACGAAATGCTTTAATAGCAAAATCTGTATAATATTTACTTTCATTTGCGGAGCCAAATATTTTAATTAATTGTTTTGGCATCCCTTCAACAATCCCCAATGCAACTATTCCCACAATACTTTCTAAAATAAGTAAATAAGTTAATAATTGTTTAACTCTTTTTGGTTGTTTAGCTCCCATGTTATATCCAACAATTGGAATAGTTCCTGCTGCCATACCAATTACAATTGAAATAACAATTTGAAAGAATTTCATAACAATGCCAACTACAGCCATTGGTATTTGGGCATATATTTCTTGTTTAAATATTTCATCCATTGCTCCATATTTTCTAACCATATTATTAATAGTAGCCATGGCAAATACTAATGATATTTGTGATAAAAAACTACATATTCCAAGTAATATCGTTTCTTTTAAAACATAAAAATGAAAATAAAAATCTTTCTTAGATATTTTTATCGTTTTGGGATGAAATAAATATATAATAGATAAAATAAATGTTACAATTTGTCCAATAACAGTTGCAATTGCTGCTCCCATCATTCCCCACTTAAAAACAAAAATAAATATTGGATCTAAAATAATATTAATAATTGCGCCAAATAATGTTGATAACATAGCATATTGGGGACTACCATCAGCTCTAATTATTGGATTCATTGCTTGTCCAAACATGTAAAAAGGAATTCCTAAAGTAATATAAAAGAAATATTCTTTAGATAACTTAAATGTTTCATTATTAACTGTTCCACCAAATATTTTAATAATAAAATTAGAGAATAATAAATAAATAATGCTTAATAATATACTACTTATTAAACATAATAAAATAGAAATACCAACACTATTATTAGCATCTTCTTTTTTACCTTTACCAAGACATAAACTTACAAAAGCACAACATCCATCACCAATCATAACAGCAATTGCTAAAGCAATAACTGTTAAAGGAAAGACAACTGTATTAGCAGCATTGCCAAATGAACCTAAATATGATGCATTGGCAATAAAGATTTGGTCAACTATATTATATAGTGCTCCAACTAATAATGAAATAATACATGGTAATGAATATTTTCTAATTAATTTACCAATGTTTTCATTTAATAAAAATGATTGATTAAGTTCTTCCATTTTTTCCTCCAAAAAAAAATGCATAAATCCTAAACTGGACTTACGCATTTCGCTACTCGTTAATATTATTATACCAAATTTTTAAAAAATTTGCAAACGAAAATTATTCCCACTCGATTGTTGCAGGTGGTTTAGACGTAATATCGTAGACAACACGGTTGACATTATGTACTTCATTAACTATTCGGCAACTTATTTTATCTAAGACATCATATGGTATTTTAGCCCAATCAGATGTCATTCCATCAATTGATGTAACTGCTCGAATGCCAATTGTATAACAATATGTTCTTTGATCACCCATTACACCTACACTTTGAATATTAGGTAAAACTGTGAAATATTGCCATATAGAACGATCTAACCCTGCATTTTTAATTTCTTCACGAAGAATTGCATCACTTTCTCTAACAAGTTCTAATCTTTCTTCAGTTATTTCTCCTAAAACACGTATTCCTAAACCAGGTCCTGGAAAAGGTTGACGCCAAACTATATGTGATGGTAATCCTAATTCTTCCCCTAAAGCTCGAACTTCATCTTTAAATAAAACATTTAAAGGCTCAATTAATTGAAATTTCATGTCTTTAGGTAATCCTCCAACATTATGATGAGATTTTATCGTTTGAGCTGTTGCAGTGCCTGATTCAATAACATCGGTATATAATGTTCCTTGAGCTAAAAAATCAAAAGTTCCTAATTTTCTAGATTCATCATCAAAAACATAAACAAATTCATTACCAATGATTTTTCTTTTCTTTTCAGGATCTGTTACACCTTTTAATTTACTTAAAAATCTATCTTTTGCATTAATACGGATAACATTCATATGAAATGTTTTGGCAAAAACATCCATTACTTCATCTCCTTCATTTTTACGAAGAAGTCCGTTATCAACAAACATACATGTTAATTGATTACCAATTGCTTTATGAATTAAAACAGCAGCAACACTTGAATCGACACCACCAGATAATCCACATAAAACTTTTTTGTCTTTTACTTTTTCTCTTATTTTTTCAATTTGTAAGTCAATATAATTTGCCATTTTCCATTCATGATTAGCATGACAAATATTAAATACAAAATTATTTAAAATATCATTACCATATTCAGTATTTCTAACTTCAGGATGAAATTGAACACCATACATCTTTTTATCTTTATTTTCAAAAGATGCAATTGGACATGTTGAAGTTTTACCAATGCAAACAAATCCATGAGGAAAACTTGTTACTTTATCACCATGACTCATCCAAACATTTTGTTCTTTTGGTAAATTAGAAAATAATAATGAATTAGTATCAACTGATATAAGTGATTTACCATATTCTCTTTCTTCAGCTTTTTCAATAGTTCCATTAAATACTTTAGCCATTAGTTGCATTCCATAACAAATTCCTAAAACTGGAATTCCTAAATTAAATATTTCAGGATCACAAGAAAATGCATTATCGTCATATACACTATTTGGTCCACCACTTAAAACTATTCCTTTTAAGTTTTCTAATTTTTTAATTTCTTCAATTGTTATTTTATGATTTTTTAATTCACTATAAACGCCCATTTCTCTGATGCGTCTAGCAATTAATTGATTATATTGACTACCAAAATCTAATACTAAGATTTGGTCATATTTCATTAAATGATTATCTTTCATAAAATACAATACCTACTTTGAATAATTTGGTGCTTCTGTTGTTATATCTACATCATGAGGATGACTTTCAGTTAAACCTGCATTAGTTATACGAATAAATTTAGAAGTTGTTTGTAAAGTTTTAATGTCTTTTGCTCCACAATATCCCATACCAGCACGAAGTCCACCACATAATTGATAAATTGTATCAGCTAATTCGCCTTTGTAGGCAACTCTTCCTTCAATGCCTTCTGGTACTAATTTTTTGGCTTCAGTTTTACCTTGGAAATAACGATCACCTGAACCACGTTTCATTGCTGCAAGAGAACCCATTCCAACATATATTTTAAAACGACGACCTTGGAAAATTACTTCTTCTCCTGGTGATTCTTTACATCCAGCAAGTAATGAACCTAACATAACAACATCGCCACCTGCTGCTATAGCTTTCACAATATCACCAGAAAGTTTTATACCTCCATCAGCAATAACACAAGCGCCAACTTTTTTACAATATTCACTTACTTCCGCAACAGCAGTTATTTGTGGGACACCAACTCCTGCTACAACACGAGTTGTACAAATACTTCCAGGACCAATACCAACTTTTACAGTATTAGCACCTGCATCTATTAAATCTTTAGCTGCTTCTTTAGTAACAATATTACCAGCAACAATATCAAGTTCAGGATATTTTTGACGTATTTGACGAACAGCATTAATAATACCTTGGCTATGTCCATGAGCTGAATCTAAAGCAATAACATCAACTCCAGACTTAACTAACGCATCAACTCTTTCCATCATATTAGAAGCAACACCAACAGCTGCCCCAACACGTAAACGACCTTTAGAATCTTTACACGCATTAGGATATTGTACAACATTGTCAATGTCTTTACTAGTAATCAATCCTACTAAACGATTATCATCATCTGTTATTAGTAATTTTTCAATTCGATGTTTCCATAAAATTTGTTTTGCTTCTTCTAAGGAAGTACCAGGTCTAGCTGTAATAAGTTTATCTTTTGTCATTACTTCAGAAACAGGAGTTTTATCAGCTTCAATATATTTTAAATCACGATTAGTAATAATACCTAAAACTTTTTTATTTTCATCAATGACAGGAAGTCCTCCTATTTTGTATGTTGAAAGGAGTTTTTCAGCTTCTTTCACTGTGGAAGTTGGACTTAAAGTAACAGGATTTAAAATCATGCCGCTTTCACTTCTTTTTACTAAATCGACTTGAGCTGCTTGTTCTTCGATAGACATATTTTTATGAATAAATCCTAATCCTCCTTGTCTTGCTAAAGCAATGGCTAGTTTATATTCAGTAACAGTATCCATTGCTGCAGAAACAATTGGAATATTTAATTCAATGTTTGGTGTTAATTTTGTTTTTAAACTTACTTGGTTTGGTAATACATCAGATTTTTGTGGAACCAACAATACATCATCAAAGGTCAATCCAAGACCTACAATACGACTTTCTAAACTCATTTTTTTACCCCTAGTATTTCATCCTTTCTTTTCTTTTATTATAATCTAATCATTAAATAATGTCAATATGAAAAAGATTTCTTATAAAAGGCTAATATTTGTATTATATTTATTGCTTATATTATAGATAATATAGATTTCATTGGTTGTTCCTTATTTAATTTATTAATTGGTAATATAATAGATATTATACCTAATAATAAAGAACTAATAAAAGATAAACCAACATAACCAATTTCCATATAAAATAATTTTACATATACACCATATTCTTTTTCAAAGCCATGATTCAGTATTAATAAAATAATAGCACTAAAAATAATACTAAATATAAATGAAACAATCCAAATAAATAAAGATTGAAAAATAAAAATATTTATAAGATCTTTCTTTTTAATACCCATTGATTGCATAATTCCTATATCTTTTATTTTATCATGTATTACACCTGTGTAATAATAATGTATTAAATTAAGTAAAATAATACTAAAAACAACACATACAACTAACATAATATTTGAAATATTTTTTCTAATAGTATTTGATTTATTGATAGTATATATTATTTCATTTTTTGTATTAAAACGAGCAGAAAAACATGTTCCAACAAAATGTGAATCGTCAATTAATAAATTATTTTTATCTGTTGCTTTATTAATAAAATTAATATAATTTTTATCTAAAGATTCATTATGAGTAAGTGGGACAATATAATTTATGTATAATTTTTCATCAACATTTCTTTTCACAATAGGATCTATAAAATAATCAAATAATTCATCTGACATATAAATATTTGTCATTATTGGCTCTTCATCACAATCATAAACACCCCATATATTTACATCCATAGACTTGGCTGTTGCTTCATCTTCATAAAAACCTGTTAAACCATCATATTTATAATTAGTCATATAATACGTTTTTGGTTGATTCTTAATGCTATTTTCAAAAGCTTCTTTTTTAAGCTTTTCTCTAAAATATGTTTTTGTATATCCTGGTTCATATTCATTGTAATTTGATGACATGATATATAAAGCATAATATTCTGGCTTAGGAAAAGGATTATTTTCAATATTATTATAATGTTTCATAGCAAAACTTGTAACTTCATTAAATATTGATTCCTCATTCCATGCAATACTTAACTTTTCGAAATTAACGGGTACAAGAATAGCATTTTCTGGCTCATTATCTGTAAAGTAGTAAACTTCTTTATCGCCTAATTCACTCATTCTAATATATTTATAATTTCTATTTTCTTTATTATAAAATTTAGTAGTATGTTCATAAATATATTTATTATTATTTGCTTTTGCTTCTTCTATAAAACTTGAATGAACATATAAAAGATTATGTAATCCTGAAAAAAGTTTATTTCCTATAACTAAACGTAAATTAAGTTTTTTTGAATTATGATAGAATCCATCTATAGATTTTGCTATTTTTTTATATTTTTTAATATTTAAATTAGTATCTAATATTCCAACTATGGTAAATTCTTTATTGATTTCTTCATAACTTCTTATATAATTGATTTCTAATTGTTTTCCTATTAAATCATTATATTTTGTAATCTCATATTCTTTACCTTTATACTTATATCCAAATTGTTTAAAGTTTTCAAATAAATATTCAGTAATTACTATTTCATTTTCATTTTGTGGTAAAGAACCATATAATTTCATATTATATTTATTTATAAAATTTTCATCAATTATTACTGTTCCACCTATAACATTTGCATAAAAAGATGAAGTTCCAACTACAGAATTATATTGTTCGCTTATTGGATGAGCAAAATTTTTAATAAGATCATAATCTCTTATATAATCACATGCAAATCCTGAAAGATAACGATATACTACATCACCATTATTATTAGGTAGTTGTTCATTAATATAATCAATATCGTTATTATCCATATTATATGATAAATAATTGATATTACTTTTATCATAATCATTTCCATATTCGTAGCCACCAACAATTTTGTTATTATCAGTAATATATTGTTTATAATATGAAATATAATCAACATCATTTTTATACATCGATTTTAAAGCAACACTATTATAATTTTTATTAACACATGAAAGAGATACTAATAACATTGTTAATGTTACAATGAAGATAAAGAATACAATAATTAATCTTTT
>CANQVC010000034.1 GCA_947627195.1 uncultured Bacilli bacterium | reverse complement strand
GAAACAAAACCACCTAAAGAAGTATGGAGTATAGATAAGATGTTGAAGAGTACATGTTGTTATTGGAAAAAATAATATAAAAAGAGCTATATTTATTTTAATGTAGCTCTTTTTGTCACATTTAGGCAATTATCATCATATATTATAATGGTGATAAATTGAAATATTATTTAGTAGGTATTTTAGGTTCAGGAATGAGTGCATTGGCTCTTTGTTTACATGAATTAGGTCATGAAGTTATTGGAAGTGATGAAAGTAATAATTTCTTTACCTATCCATCATTAGCTAAAGAAAATATTAAAGTTTTAGAATTTAATTATCATAATGTTGAAAAATATCAAAATTATAATTTTATTATAGGATATGCTTATCAAACAGATCATGAAGAAGTAAAAGAAATAATAAGTAGAAATTTACCTTATATGTATTATGGTGATTTTATCGAATCCTTTTTCCAAGGAATTAAAATTGGCGTAAGTGGAACACATGGCAAAACCACCACATCCACATTTTTATCAAAGTTATTCCCAACAAATAAGACAAGTGCAATAATTGGTGATGGAACAGGAATTGGTAAATCTAATTATACTTATTTTATTTTAGAAGCATGTGAATATAAACAACATTTTCTTAGTTATCAATTTGATTATTTAATTATAACAAATATTGATTATGATCACCCTGATTATTTCTATTCCATTGATGATGTTTATAATACATTTTTATTAGCAACAAAGAAAAGTAAAACAATTATAATAAATAATGATGATAAATATTTAAAAAATATTAAACATCAAAATATTATAACTTTTGGCATTACAGAAAAATCTAATATTCAAGGAACAATATTAGAAGAAAATGAAGATGGTTATTTATTAGATATATCAATATATAATGATCATTATATAATATCTTTTCCCTTTACTGGAATTCATTTAATATATGATTTTTTAGCTGCAATAGCTACATATTATATATTAGAAAAGAATACCGACTTCATTAAACAAATTCCCCATTTATATTTACCAAAAAGAAGATTCGTTGAAGAAAAAATATCATCTAATATATTAATTCATGATTACGCGCATCATCCTACAGAAATTTCTTCCACACTATTATCAATTAAACAAAAATATCCTCATTATCATATTATTACAATTTTTCAACCCCATACATATTCAAGAAGCATATATCTTCATCAAGAATTTCAAAATTGTTTTGATGTTTCAGATGAAGTATATATAGCTAATACATTTATATCAGCAAGAGAAAAGAAAGATAAAATAAAAGAAAAAATAGTTCAAGAAATATTTAAGAAATATAAAAGATATAATAAAAATATTTTAAATACTTTCCAAAATTATGAGAATACGATATTTGCTTTTCTTGGAGCAGGAGACATATTTAATGATGAAAAAATATTATTTATGAAAATAAATGAAAAAACCATTGAAAAAAAAAACAAAATGTGATAAAATTAATTTAGGGAGAAGAGGTGATCTTATGAATCAAATAAAAATTTATGACATAGCTGGTTCAGCTGGTGTCAGTCTTGCTACTGTTTCAAGAGTTTTAAACCACCCAGAGAAAGTTAAAAAAGTAACAAGAGAAAAGGTTCTAAGAATCATCAAAGAAAAAGGATACAAACCAAATGCGAATGCTAGAGGTCTTGCCAGCAGAAAGTCAACAACTATCGCAATTGTTGTTCCAACACTAACAAGAGCATCTATTTCCGAGATGATTCAAGGAATTGAAAATAGTGCTAAAAAATTCGGATATACTATCCGTCTATTTGTTAATGACGATTTGGAAAATGAACAAGAAACATGGCGTGAAGTTGTAGCTTCTAGTGTTGATGGAATTCTTTTTATGTGTGATGAAATGAGTGATTCAATATATGAACTTATTGCATTTACTCCTGTACCAGTTGTTTTTGTTAATGCTCAGTCTAAAAACCAAACATTTGGAAGTGTTGGTATTGATAATGAAAAATGTGCATATGATATAACAAAGCAAATGATTGAAAAAGGTAATAAGAAAATAACTTTTATTACCACAAAACATACTTATACAGTTAATGAAACAAAAGTAAAAGGATATGAGAAAGCTATGCATGAAGCTGACTTAGAACCTGAAATCTTAGAATCTGTTGGTGTAATTGAAGAAAATGAAGCTCAATATAGAGAATATCTAAAAGACCATCGCCCAGATGTTGTTTTAGGTGCTAGAGATTCGATGGCAATAAGTTTCATGAATGTAGCGGTAAAATTAGGAATTAAAGTTCCTGATGAACTTCAAGTAATTGGTTTCCAAAATACTAGATATGCTCAATTATCAAATCCTAAATTAACTTGTATAGATACACCTATTTATGAAATTGGTAATCTAGCAATGGTTAAATTAACTGGATTGATGAAAGAAAATGTTGATATAAAACCAACTAATACTGTAATTGATTATCAAATCATTTGGCGTGATTCAACAAAATAATTTAAAACGATGAAAAAGAAAGAAGTAAATATATAATTTGCTATTTAGAGATATAGTGGTTGGTGTAAACTATAACGAATAATATATTGAATTACATCTTTGGAGTTTTATAAAAATAAAGAGTGGGAAAGATATCTTTTCAACTAAGGTGGTACCGCGAATTTTTCGTCCTTAGAAAATCTATTATATTAATAATATAATATATAGATTTATAAGGACTTTTTTAATTAACAATTTATATTATATGAGGAGTTTAAAATGAAATTATATGATGACTTAAAATGGCGTGGACTAATTAATGACATTAGCAGTCCTGATTTAGAAGAAAAGCTTAATCAAGGAGGAATGACTTTTTATATTGGTACTGATCCAACAGGAGATAGTATGCATATAGGACATTTTTCATCTTTCTTGATTTGCAAACGTCTTGCTGATGCAGGACATCATCCAATATTATTAGTTGGTGGGGGAACAGGATTAATTGGTGATCCTAAACCTACAGCTGAAAGACCAATGATTACAAAAGAAATGGTTGAACATAATTTTAAAAAATTAAAAGAGCAAGCTCAAAGAATATTTGGCTTTGAAGTTGTTAATAATTATGACTGGTGTAAAGATATTAACTTTATCGATTTCTTAAGAGATTATGGTAAATATTTTAATATTAATTATATGTTAAACAAAGATATTGTTCGCCGTAGATTAGATAGTGGTATTACATATACCGAATTTTCTTATATGATAATTCAAGCACTAGATTTCTTATATTTATATGAACATCGTAATTGCACAATGCAAGTGGCTGGACAAGACCAATGGGGTAATATAACTGCCGGAATAGAATTAATTCGTAAAAAACTTGGTAAAGAAGCATATGCTTTCACAATGCCTCTTATTACTAAATCTGATGGTACAAAATTTGGTAAATCAGAAGGTGGAGCTATTTGGTTAGATAAAGAAAAAACATCAAGTTATGAATTATATCAATTTTTATTAAATTCTGAAGATAGCAAAGTAATTGATTACCTAAAAAAATTGACATTCTTATCTAAAGAAGAAATTGAATCATTAGAAGAAAGTTTACAAAAAGAACCTCATCTTCGTTTAGCTCACAAAGCATTAGCTAGAGAAGTAATTACATTTTTACATGGAAAAGAAGAATACGAAAGAGCAGTGCAAATAAGTGAAGCTTTATTTAAAGGCAATATTAAAGAATTAACATTAAAAGAAATTGAAGTATGTTTTAAAGGTGTTCAAACAACAGAAGTAAGTGAAGATATTTTATTAATTGATGCGTTAGTTTTAACTAAAGCTGCTCAATCAAAAAGAGAAGCAAGAGAATATATTGCTAATGGAGCTATTTCAGTAAATGGTGAAATTCAAAAAGACCTTGGATTTATTATTAAAAAAGAAAATTCTTTCGGTAAAAGTGTTACAGTAATAAGAAGAGGTAAGAAAAATTATTACTTATTAAAGCATTTAAACTAGGAAATAATTGATTAATAATACAAAGTAAAAATATGATTATATCCAAAAAAGGGGTCATATCTAAAGTGATACGATCCCTTTAATTTAATGTTTATCTACCATAACCCATCTTTTTTCTAACAATTTCTAATTTCTTTTGCGCTACTTTTGTAGCTTTAATACGACCTTGGTCTAAAATTTCATCTAATTTAGGAGAGTTAATCCATTGTTGGTAATTGTTTTGAATTCCTTCAATTTCATTTACCACGATATTTGCTAAATCATCTTTAAATATACCATAACCTTTATCATGATATTTTTCTTCAATATCTTTGATTTCCATATTAGTTAATGCTGCATAAATGGTTAATAAATTAGATATACCTGGTTTATTTTCTTTATCATAACGAATACATCCATCTAAATCAGTTACAGCTGATTTAATTTTTTTACGAATGCGATTTGTATCTTCTAATAGATAAATACATCCTTTATCATTCTCACTTGATTTATCCATTTTCTTAGTAGGATTTTGTAAATCAGTTATTTTTGTTCCTTGTTTAGGTTCAATTCCTTGAGGAATTGTGAATGTATCACCATAACGATGATTAAATCTTTCCGCAAGTGTTCTTGTTAATTCTAAATGTTGCATTTGATCTCTACCAACAGGTACATAAGTAGCATCATATAATAATATATCAGCAGCCATTAAAGCAGGATAAGTAAATAATGCTGAACTTACACCTTCTACTTGTTTTTGCTTTTT
The DNA here is from genome assembly GCA_947627195.1 of uncultured Bacilli bacterium. Taxonomy (GTDB): domain Bacteria; phylum Bacillota_I; class Bacilli_A; order ML615J-28; family CAG-698; genus CAKOMG01. The sequence goes on along the minus strand of CANQVC010000034.1, from coordinate 18,152 downwards.
ATCTTTGTATTGAGTCATTCTTTCCAGTTCACCCATATAGGCAATAGATTGCATTAAATAACCTAATTCCACATGTTCTTTTACTTCAGATTGAATAAACAATGTTAAATTATTAGGATTTAGACCAACCGCAAGATATAAAGCACAAAGTTTACGAATATTATCTTTTAATTCTTTAGGATCTTGGGGAACTGTTAAAGCATGTAAATCAGCTACAAAAATAAAGAAATCATAATCTTTCATTTCATTTTGTAGTTTCACGAAATTCTTCAAAGCTCCTAAATAATTTCCTAAAGTTGGAATACCTGTTGGTTTAATACCTGATAAAACAATTTTCATATTATCACCTACTTATATTATTACGTTGTTGTATTTATTATATAAGTATTTTAATAAAAAAGCAAGAAAAAAATTTTATATAAAGGAACATATTATGAGGAACATGAAAAAGTATTTTATTACTATCTTATTATTAACATTAGTTATTTTACTAAATGGATGTAATAATATGTTTATAACAATTAATAATGATACATATACATATCACACATTTCAAAATGAACAAAATATTACTTGGAATTGTCATTTAGAAAATAAAGATAAATCATTTTTAATTAATCGTTATACGGAAATAGGATTATATAGTTACATATTAACAGATGATTTAAATAATTATCAATTAGTACCAGAAATGGCAGAAAGTTATCCAATAGATATAACTAAATCATATCAAGGACAATATAACGTACCAAGTGATGCAACATCATCATATGTTTATAAAGTTAATTTAAATAAACAAGCTAAATGGCAAAATAATGTTAATATAAATGCTGATACTTATATTGAATCATTAAAAGAATTAGCTAACCCTAATAAAAATAATCCTTTATTAGAACAATATAACAATGAAACATTTCAAATAGCTAATATAAATAAATATTCACATCAAGGAAAACAAGAATATATATCTTATCAAGAATATCTTTCAATAACAAATTCACTTCCTCATGATTTATATATATCTGAATATGAAATATTTAAAACAGGAAATAAAAACTTTTATTCAATTAGTGATCATAAAACAAAATTAGAAATAGCTAGTAAATATTTATATGGAACTACTCCTTATGAAGTATATCAAACATTAAAAAGAACAAATGATTTAGAAAAACATTTATATACATTATATACATATCCTAATATATCATTTAATGAAGTAGGTTTACAAAAAGAAGATGATTATACACTTATCTTTATTTTAGATAAGCCAATTGATGTAAATAAATTTATGATTACCTTAACTAAAAATTTCATAATTTATATTGATTTATATAAACAAGGTAATTATGCCACAAGTATTAATACATATTTATCATATGGTCCATATAAATTAAAATATAGTTCTTCATCCAAAGTATCACTAATAAAAAACGAAACATTTTATAATTATAATGATAATAATATATACCAAACAACAAATATTGAAATATCATATTCAATTAAAGATAAAGTAGATATTAATCTTATTGAAAATACATATGATAATGATATTTATATTGAGCCAACAGATGTAATAGATAAATTAACAATAAATTCTAATTATCAAAAACTAAATGAAAGAAATAATTTAATATTATTAAATAAAACATTTCGTAAAGCAATATCATATTCCATTAATAGAAGTGAATTAGTATCTAATAATTCATTTTATCCATTACCATGTTATGGATTATTAAATGATCTTTATCTAACAAATTTAAATCCATCTATAAGATATCGTAATACAAATGAAGGAATAAATGTCATTAATGAAGTATATAAACCAACTGATATAAAAAATTTATGGTTTTGTGCATATAATGAATCTATTACAGAAGGATATTACCAAGATAATCAAATCATTAACATTGAAATATTGTGTGGCAAAAATAGTGATCAATATAATCAAACCTTAAAAATAATTGATATGATAAATCAATCCACAATATCAACACCCTTTAACAATAAAATTAAAATAAATATTATTCAAGATGACAATCGTTACATAAAAGCTTATACAGGAGATTTTGATATTATGTGGACAACATGGGGTGGAAAAGTTGAAGATCCATGGAGTTTTATTGAAGTATATGCTAATCCTAATCTTCATTATGAATATGGTTTAAATACAAATGAAATATATTTTAAATCTTTAATTAATAATAATGAAGAAGAACATTCCATATATGAATGGTATCAAATATTACAAAATAATAATTTAGATAATAACATCCGTTTAGAAATATTAGCAAAAATAGAAGAAAATTATTTGAAAACATATGCCGTAATTCCAATATCAACTAGAACTAAACAATATAAATATTCTGATAATATGTATTATCAAACCAAAACATTTGTTCATCATATTGGTTTTGATGATATTAGATATATTAAGTATTATTATACTGATAATGAATATAAAAAACAAAAAAATTAAAAATTATTTTATTTTTTCTTGACATATATTTTTAAAAGGCATATAATATATGTGTAATTACACATATGTGTATATGTTTATGTGTACAACGCATGTATGTGTATAGCGTTTATGCGTAAAGCATGTATGCGTAAAGCGCTTATGCGTAAAGCGTTTATGCGTTGTATATTAGGAGGGATAAAATGAATAATAAAATTTTAGAAGATGATTTAGTCATGATGATTACTGATTTTTATAAAACAATGTCAGATCCAACAAGACTAAAGATAATCTACACTTTAATTCAAGGAGAGATGTGTGTACAAGATATATCTAAAAAAGTTAAGATGAGTCAAACAGCTGTATCATACCAACTTCGTGTATTAAAAGGAGCAAGACTTGTGAAATACAGAAGAGATGGTAAAATGATATATTATTCAATTGAAGATGACCATGTAAATAAAATAATCAACACAACAATTGAACATTTGGAGCATGAAGAATAATATGACAACTGTAATATATTTAAATGAGCTCTCATGTCCTGATTGTGCTGAAGTTCTTGTTGAAAAGATAAAAAAGATTAAAAACATTGATGAAGTTGTTTTTGATTTTTCCCAAAAGAAATTACAAATAACTAGTAAAAAAAGTTTTAATAAAAATCATTTAAAAGAATTTGTTTATCAAGAAGCAAAGAATTCTTATTGTAGCATACATTGTAATGATGATACAAAAGAAGGAAGTATAAATATCATGGATAATGATCAAAACAAATTCAATTATGAGTTTTCTTTTAAAAACATTGATTGTCCTAATTGTGCGGCAAAAGTTGAAAGAGCGTTAAATGATAATAAAAATATTATTAATGCTAATGTCAACTTTATGACTAAAAAAATAATGATTCAAGCAAATGATGATATAGATTGTTTTTCTTTAGTTAATGATATCATTCATCGTTTTGAACCTAATGCAATTATATCTAAAGAAAAACAAATAAATAAAGAAACAATTCTTACTTTTTTTAAGAAATGGTTTCCATCTATTATTGGCGTAATTATTTTCATTATTGCTATTTTATGTCATCATGTATTTAAAACTTCAACATTATTATATTATAATTTATATATAGCATCATATATATTCTTAAGTTATGAATTATTAATTAAAGCTGGTATTAATATTATACATGGAGAAATATTTGATGAAAACTTATTAATGTTAATAGCAACAATAGGAGCTTTTGCTATTAAAGAACCATTTGAAGCAATAATGGTTGTATTATTATATAAAATTGGTGAAGCACTTCAAGACCATGCTGTTGATAAATCTAAAGATGCCATTACAAGTTTAGTTGCAATGAAAGTTGATGAAGCAACAATGGTTGATGGAACTATTAAGAAAATTGAAGATATTAATATTGGTGATGAAGTTATTATTAAAGTTGGTGAAAGAATACCTTTAGACGGAAAAATTATTCAAGGTAAAACAACTTTAGACATAAAAGCTCTAACAGGTGAATCATTACCAATATTTAAAGATACAAATGATGATGTTCTTTCAGGAAGTATAAATTTATCAGAAGTAATAACAATGAAAGTAAGTCATCGTTTAGAAGAGTCAACAATGACAAAAGTATTGAAATTAGTTGATGAAGCAAGTAATCAAAAATCAAAAACAGAAAAGTTTATTACAAAATTTGCGAAATATTACACACCTATTGTTTTATTATTAGCTATTGTTGTATTTTTCGTACGTTATTTTGCTTTACAAGCATCACTTACAAGTAGTTTAAATACAACTTTCACCTTTCTAACAATATCTTGTCCATGTGCTTTAGTAATATCAATTCCTTTAAGCTTCTTTGCAGGTATTGGTAGATTTTCTAAAAGTGGCATTTTAATTAAAGGTGGTAATTATATGGAAGCCTTATTAAAATCCGATATTGTTGTGATGGATAAAACAGGTACATTAACAAAAGGTAATTTTCATGTTAAAGAAGTTGTTACAACATCTAATATGGAAAGTATAGAAATATTAGAAACATTAGCTCATGTTGAATATTATTCAAATCATCCAATTGCTAAATCAATATTACAGTCTTATAATAAACCAATTGATGAAAAAAGAATTAAGAATGTGAAAGAAAAAGCAGGATATGGTATTAGTTGTCTTTATAATGGTAAAAAAGTAATTGCGGGAAATGATAAATATTTAAAATATGAAAATATTAATAATAATATTAATAATATTATTGGTACAATTGTATATTTAGTAGTAGAACATAAAATGGTTGGTTATGTTGTTATTGAAGATGAAATTAAACCTGAAGCAAAACATTTTATTGATACATTAAAACAATACAATAAAGAAACAATGATGTTGACAGGTGATAATGAACAAATCGCTCAAAGTGTTGCATCATCATTAAGCATAAATCATTATTATTCACAATTATTACCAGATCAAAAATTAAATCATTTAAAAGAATTAAAGAAAAATAATCATCACATTATTTATATTGGTGATGGTATTAATGATACTCCTTCATTAAAACTTGCTGATGTTGGTATAGCTATGGGTGGCTGTGGAAGTGATGTAGCAGTTGAAGCAGCTGATGTAGTTGTCATGAATGATAATTTAACAAAAATAACAGAAGCTATTTCGATTTCTAAACATACTAAAAAGATAATTGTTGAAAACATATGTTTTGCTTTACTAATTAAATTAATTGCTTTAGTAATAGGTGTTATTGGTGTATTAGGAGCTTATGCAATGTTACTAGCCGTATTTAGTGATGTAGGTGTTGCATTATTAGCTGTTCTAAATTCAATGCGCATTTTAAAAAAGAAAAATTTCGAATAGCTCTTGAAAAAAATGTAAAAAAATGATAGACTATTACAAAAAGGAGCATTGAATATGATTACATTATATACATCACCTAGTTGTTTATCATGTCGTAAAGTAAAAAAATATTTCAAAGATCATAATATTAAATATATTGAAAAAAATATTTTAAATTCAAGACTTCAAAGAGATGACATTTTTAAAATGTTAATTCGTAGTGAAAATGGTGTAGACGATATTGTATCAACAAGATCTAAAATATTTAAAGAACAAAATATTAATATTGATGATATGAATCTAAATGAACTTGTCGATTTCATTATTCAAAATCCCACAATATTAAAAAGACCAATTATCTTAACAGATGATGAATTACAAGTTGGATATAATGTAGATGACATTACTCTTTTCCTTCCCCCAGAATTAAGAGATAAAGAATGTAGTTTTTGCATGAAAGATGATGAATGTGAATATCGTAAAAATATGATGTTTGATGAAATGTCTCTTAATGAAGAAGCAGAATAAAAAATAAAGAACATAGCACTTAGTTGTTACTATGTTCTTTTTTATATATTTAATATAATGTTTTATAAACATTAAAAGCTCTTTTAATTTTTTTATCTGATTTTTTATATTGAATTCCAAAATCACCAATTAATTTCACAAAATCATTTTTCCCTTGATGAAATGATTTTGAAGTATATTCAATTTCATAATCAGTTACCCCTAAATATTCACTTTTGTCAATATTTAATATTCCATTACTATATGGTAAAAACATTCTATATGTTGATAAACTCAAAAAATTGACAAGTTTTTGGTCTTTAATTAAAGGAAATAAATCTTCCATTAATTCATTAAAAGGAACAACACCAGTTTGTTTCATTGTTTCAAATTGTTCTTCACTAATAGCAACTGTTTTTTGTTCAAGATTATAACCTTTTTTCTTTTTAAGAGTTAATTCAAAACTTTCTCTTTGTCTTACTCTTAATGAAGCATCTAATGCTTTTAATGAGAAACGTTTTGTATCAAAATAATGATTAGTTTGAAAATCAGTTTTGTTACCTTTAAATCTTTCCATTAGTTTGTTGTATTCTGCTTCAGTTAATAAGCTTTTAAATTCTACATCTGTACTTTTTGACATACATTTCTCCTTTGCAAAATATTAATATATATAGTTTGTATAATATTATACATAATTTTTTTAAAATTGCAATACTATTTTTATCATTTTTTTTAACAATATTCCAAAAAAATAGAAAATATTTAAAAAAGTATGATATAATAAGATATAAAAATATAAAAGGAGAAGTTTGTGGAAGAAAAAGAATTTAACTGGTTAAAGTTTTTACAACCTTATGATTTAGCTGTTTCAGGATTTGTCCTAAAGTTAGAATCAATTCGCAAGCAATACATCTTAGCAGGAAAAAAGAATCCAATTGAAAGTGTTAGAGGAAGAGTTAAAACCCCTAAAAGTATTATGGAAAAATTAAAAAGAATGAATGTTGATTTTTCTGATGTACGTACTTTATCTGATATTGGGGGAATTAGAATTATTTGCAAATACGAACAAGAAGTATATGAAATATTTGAATTATTAAAAGCAAGAAAAGATATTGAAATCTTTTTAATTAAAGATTATATTAAAAATCCTAAACCATCAGGATATCGATCATTACATGTTATTGCTAAATACAATGCCGAAACTATTGATGGACAAATGCCAATTAATATTGAATTTCAAATACGTACATTAGCTATGCATTTATGGGCATCAATTGAACATTCATTAAAATATAAATATTATCGTAATATTCCCGAAAATATTCAACAAAGACTTGTTGCTGCAAGTAAAATTACCGAAAACTTAGATAATGAAATGAGTAAAATAAAAGATGCAATTGAAAAAATAGAAATAACAACTCGTGAAGATAAAGAAATGCTTTATACTGTATGGGGTGCTGATCCTACAGATAGTGATTATGAATAAAAAAAGCTGCTAACTTTTAATTGTTAGCAGTTTTCTTTACATCTAAAATATCATCAATAATACCATATTCTTTAGCTTCATCACTAAACATATAATAATCACGTTCAGTATCTCTTTCAATTTTTTCTAAAGGTTGATTAGTTTTTTCGGATAGTATTTTATTCATACGAGCTTTAATTTTTAAAATATGTTCTGCAGCTATTTTAATTTCCGTAGCTTGACCACTTGCTCCACCTAATGGTTGATGAATCATAATTTCACTATTAGGTAAAGCAAATCTTTTACCTTTTTCGCCACTTGCTAATAAAAATGCTGCCATACTTGCTGCCATACCAATACAAATAGTAGATACTTTTGGTTGAATTAAATTCATTGTATCATAAATTGCCATGCCTGCAGAAATACTTCCACCAGGTGAATTAATGTAGATTTTTATATCTTCATTACTATTTTCTGCTGCCAAAAATAACATTTGCGCAACAACAGAATTAGCTAATCCATCATCTATTTCCCCACTTAACATTATAATTCTATCTTTTAATAATCTTGAATAAATATCATAAGATCTTTCACCTTGTGATGTTTTTTCAATTACATAAGGTATTGTATACATTTTGTTCCTCCTACTTTATTATTTATTTTACAATAAATTTATGATGATGTCAAATAAAAAATGTGCAAATATCCAAACCAATTATTAAATTATTAATATAATAGTAACAAAAGGAGGTGTTAAGTGTGAATCAAAACTTTTCAAATACAACTGTAACTAACTTACCACCAATTGTTACTCGTCAAGTAAATGTTGTTCATCGTTATCAAATTATTAATCAACCACATATTTGTGAGAACGTAACACAAATTTGTAATCATTGCATTAAAAGACATCAATATGTTCCACGTCCTATTTGCTGCGAACACACTGATTATACTGAAGAAAACTTAGGAAGTTGCCCAGGTCAAGCATGTCAACAGGGACAAAACAATCAAATGAATGAAGATTTTACTAATCCTAATTTCTTCCAAAACTAAATAATATATAATCTAATTGTTTATATTTTATGGAGCTCCTTAAATAAAAAAGAGTTGATATTATGTCAATTCTTTTTTTGATATTTATAAACTTTAATTTGCAAAAAAATGGATTTTTTGTTATAATATTAATTCGTTAGTAAGAAGGTGATTTAATGACAAAAGGAATGGATATGCAATCAGGTAATTTATTAAAGAAAATAATAATATTTACAATTCCTGTCATTTTAAGTAGTATATTACAATTATTATATAATGCAGTTGATTTGATTGTTGTTGGTAGGTATTGTGGTGATGTATCACTTGCAGCTGTAGGTTCAACTGGAGCATTAACTAATCTTATTATTAATTTATTTATTGGTGTTTCAGTTGGCGCAAATGTAACAATTGCTCGAGCTATTGGCCAAAAAGATGAAGATAAAGTACATAAATTAGTTCATACAGCAATTTTATTTTCTTTAATATCAGGTGCTATCTTAACAGTGTTTGGTGTTTTTACTGCTCGTACTTGGTTAGAGATAATGGATACAACAGATGATTGCATAGATCTTGCCACAACATATTTACAAATATATTTTGCGGGAATGATTTTTAATATGTTATATAATTTTGGTGCTGCGATACTTAATGCTGTTGGTGAAACAAGAAAACCACTTTTATTCTTAGGTATTGCTGGACTAGCAAATGTTGGTTTAAATTTTTTCTTTGTCTTAGAATTACATTTAGATGTTGCAGGAGTAGCTATTGGGACAATTGTATCACAAGCCATCTCTTCAACAATGGTTGTAATATGTTTAATTAAACGAAAAGATTTACTACATTTAAATTTAAAGAAATTAAGATTACATGGTAGATGTCTAAAAGAAATGATTTTAATTGGTCTTCCTGCAGGAATTCAAGGATCATTATTTTCAATTAGTAATGTTTTTGTGCAAACAGCAGTAAATTCTTTCCATGACACTTTAATAGTTTCAGGAAATACCGCCGCTGCTAATATTGAAGGATTTGTTTATGCATCCATGAATGCTTTTTATCAAGGATGTATCACCTTTACTAGTCAAAATTTTGGTGCAGGTAAATTAAAGAATTGTAAAAAGGTTAGTTTATATTCTATTATTTGTGTTGTTTGTACAGGAATAGTTTTAGGATACAGTGCATTTTTTTGTGGTAAATATTTATTAAAAATATATACATCAGGTGATGATGCTATTCAATATGGACTTATTAGAATGTCTTACATATGTTTAACATATTTCTTATGTGGAATTATGGATGTATTAGTTGGTTCACTTCGTGGTTTAGGACATTCCATTGTGCCAATGATTGTTTCTGTTTTAGGAGCATGTGCTTTCCGTATTGTTTGGATTCAAACATTTTTTAAAAGTCATCATACATTACAAAATTTATATATATCATATCCAATTAGTTGGATATTAACAGCTTCAATTCATTTTATATCTTTAATAATCATTTTTAAGAAATTAAAAAAAGTAATGAACAAGCCAACAATAAATGAAGAAGTAACAGAAATTACAAATTAATATTGAAAAATATCCTAACAAATGATATAATTAATTTATAAAACGTTGATAAAGAAGTAGTAATAGAAAAAAGAAGGTAAGAGATAAGTACATAAGGTGAGAGTACTTTCCTAACTGTTCTATGAATTCATCTTTGGAGTGATTATAAGCAAATCCGGGTCGTTCCGTTATAAACTAATGAGTGAGAAATTTTTTTCTAACTAAGGTGGTACCGCGATAATTCGTCCTTAGATAATCATATATTAGTAAATAATATATTGATTAATAAGGACTTTTTTAAATTATTATATGAGGTGAAAACAATGAAAGAACAAAAAGAACAATTAGAACAATTACAAAAAGATGCTTTTCATGAAATTGAAAATGTTGATACAATTCATGATTTAAATGAAAAAAAAGCAGGTTTTCTAGGTAAAAAAAGTAAATTACAAGAAATAATGACTAAGATGAAAGATTTAACTGTTGAGGCAAGAAAAGAATTAGGAATGCTTGCTAATCAATTTAAAATAAAAGTTGAAGAAAAAATCGAAGCTAAGCGTAAAGAATTAGAAGAAAAAGCAGTATTAAAAAAATTAGAAGAAGAAAAAATAGATGTAACTTTACCTGGTAAAAAAATAAAACAAGGAAATATGCATCCTTTAATGAGTATCATTGAGGAATTAGAAGATGCTTTTATTGGAATGGGATATCAAATAGGAGAAGGACCAGAAGTAGAAGAAGATTTATATAATTTTGAAATGTTGAACCTACCAAAAGGACATCCTGCAAGAGAGATGCAAGATTCATTTTACATTAATGATACTACTCTATTACGTACTCATACTTCCCCAGTTCAAGCTCATACCCTTTTAGCTGCAAAAGGTAAACCAGTTAAAATAATTTGTCCAGGAAAAGTATATCGCCGTGATAATGATGATGCAACTCATTCTCATCAATTTATGCAATGCGAAGGATTAGTTGTTGGTGAAAATGTAACAATGGCAGATTTAAAAGGAACATTAACTCATCTTGCTAATACTATTTTCAAAGACGAATTAGAAATTCGTTTTCGTCCATCATTTTTCCCATTTACTGAACCAAGTGTTGAAGTAGATGTTCAATGTTTTAAATGCAAAGGAAAAGGATGCTCATTATGTAAAGGCAGTGGTTGGATTGAAATATTAGGTGCTGGTATGGTACATCCTAATGTATTAAAAATGGCAGGATATGATAATAAAAAATATCAAGGATTTGCTTTTGGTGTTGGTATTGAACGTATTGCAATGTTAAAATATGGCATAGATGATATACGTAATTTTTATACTGATGATGAAAGATTCTTAAAACAATTTTAGGAGGATAACATGAGAGTAAAATTAGAATGGTTAAATGAACTAGTTGACTTAACAGGTTTAACTGTTGAAGAAATTGTTAATAGAGTTAGTTTATATTCTATTGAAGTTGAAGGTGTCGAAAAATTAGTTCATGCTAGTAATATTGTCGTTGGTCATGTATTAACTAAAGTTCCTCATCCAGATAGTGATCATTTAAATTGTTTAACAGTTGATGTCAAAGATGAAATATTAAATATTGTATGTGGTGCACCAAATGTTGAAGTAGGACAATATGTAATTGTTGCAAAAGAAGGATGTATCTTAGATGGTGGCACAATCAAGAAATCTAAAATTCGTGGTGTAGAATCTTGTGGAATGGTTTGTTCATTACAAGAATTAGGTATTGAAAAGAAGTTTGTTGAAGAACAATTTGCTAATGGTATATATTATTTTACTGATCCAGTAACAGTTGGTGAAGAAGGAAGTAAAGCTTTAAATTTTGCTGATGATATATTAACATTAGGCTTAACACCTAATCGTGGAGATATGCTTTCAATGATTGGAGTTGCTTATGAATTGAGTGCAGTTTTTAATCGTCCATTAAAGCCACTTACTTTTGAAGTAATTCGTGATTTAAAAACAAATGATGATAATTTAGATATTCGCATTGAAACTAATAATTGTAGTACATATTATGGACAAATAATTCGCGATGTTGTTTTAAAACCATCACCAAGGTGGTTATCTTCACGTCTAATCGCTTTTGGCGTAAGACCTATAAATAATTGCGTAGATATAACAAACTACATTATGGCTTTATTTGGTCAACCATTACATGCTTTTGATTTAGATAAATTAGGTAAAACAATTGTTATTAAAAATGCCCAAGAACAAGAACAATTCACAACATTAGATAATCAAGTAAGAACATTAAAATCGCAAGATATTGTTATTACTGATGGTAAGTCTCCACAATGTCTTGGAGGAATAATGGGTGGATTAAATTCGGAAATAACTAATGACACAAAAAATATTATGTTAGAAGCTGCAGTATTCGATCCAATGACTATTCGTAAAACAGCTGCAAGATTAAATTTACATAGTGAAGCATCAACAAGATATGAACGTAATGTTGATGTAAATCGTACTAAAAATGCTTTAGATTATGCATGTTATTTATTCCAGACATTAGCTGATGCTAAAATAATTGGTCAACCAACACTTGCTGGATGTGATTTTATTCCTGATCGTGAAATTGATGTAACATCAAAACAAATAAATCATCGTTTAGGAACAAATATTCATCAAGATGAAATGGTAAATATATTTAAATCTTTAGGATTTAAAGTTGAAACTAAAAATGATAACATGAAAGTGTATGTACCAAATAGAAGAAATGACATTACAATTTGGGAAGATTTAAGTGAAGAAGTAGCCAGATTACATGGCTATAATTTACTTCCATCAACTTTACCAATTGATGATATGAAGGGTGAATTATCAATTTCCCAAAAAAATACACGAAAAATTAAACAAGTATTAACAGGACTTGGTTTAAACGAAATTGTAACTTATTCTTTAGTTAAAGAAAAAGATAATGAGAAATTTAATATTTTACCAGGTGATAAAAAAGAAAACATTGTTCTTTTAATGCCATTAACAGAAGATCATAAAGTATTAAGACATAGTTTATTACCATCAATGTTGGAAATAGCAAAATATCATTTTTCTAGAAAAATGAAAGATATAGCTTTCTTTGAATTAGGTAAAATATATTATCAAACTAATTCTTTAGAAAATAAAAAAGAAAAAGTATATTTATCAGGATGTCTAGCAAATCAATTTACAAGTACTGAATGGAATGGTAAAATAGAAAATGTTGATTTTTATTTAGTTAAAGGAATATTAGAAAATTTATTTAGTTCATTAAAGAAACAACCAATGTTTTTACCACTTGAACATCAATCAAATGAACTTCATCCAAAAAGAAGTGCTAGTATTTATGTTGATGGCAAAGAAGTAGGATTTATTGGTCAAATTCATCCTAAATATGCTTTAGAAGAAAGTTTAGAAAATGTTTATGTATTTGAAATAGATATCGATGATATTTTACATGAATCATCACCAATTCATAAATACACAGCTATATCTAAATTACCTAGTGTAGAAAGAGATTTAGCATTAGTAATGAAAAAAGACATCCCAGCAAAAGATGTTGTGGAATGTATTAAAAAAGCTGATAAACAAATATTAAGTGATGTAAAAATATTTGATTTATATGAAGGTGAACCATTAAAAGAAGATGAAAAATCATTAGCTGTAAAATTAATATTTACATCTAATGAACCAATGACTGAAGATATGATTCAAAATAAAATAAAAAAGATCCTAAAAGATTTACAATTTAAATTAAATATAACTTTAAGAAGTTAGTGTTAAATTCAATATATTATTATATGAGGAGAATAAACTAATGAAGAAGAAAATTATATTTATTAGTGCTCTTATTTTATTATTAATTTTTTTCCCAGGTTGTAAGAAAAAAGAAAATGTTGATGTAGTTGGTAAAACATTTTATTTAAATGAAGATAATGAAATAGATTTTGATACATATATTATTTTTGATATGGATTATTGTGGAATAAATTATTATACAGGTCCATATGATTCTTATTTCTTTCATTATGTGTATGAAATTAAAGGAAATAATATTTATATATATTTTAAAGATTTCACTATTGAAGGTATAATAAATGATAGTAATATGATTATTTCTTATCAAGAAAAAGATTATTATTTTTGTGAATCATTTCTTACACCATTACCTCCTAAATTTATGGATTTACAAGGTGTTTATTATTTAGTAAATAAAGAGTCACTAAGTGTTCTTGATTTTACTCTTGATTTTACTAATTATTTGTTTGATAAATTTATTTCAATGATTGATGATACTAGACATGCTTGTCAAATTTTAGGTTATACAAATGAAGAAATTATAATTGGTTATTATAGTAGTGATTTAATTCTTAATCGATATATTTATATTTTTTATGAAAATGATAATTATTATGTAACATTACATAATCAATCTAAAAAATATTTACTTATTAATGATGATAATATTGTAATAGAAAATGATTGTACATATTTGATGAATTATGATAATTCAACATGCTCATTATTATCGTGTGATAACAAAGAAATTTCGTCTTTAACCATTCCTGAAAAAGTTGATAATTGCGTAGTTGATACAATATATTCAACAGCTTTTGATAAAACATATAAATTAGAAGAAATTGTTTTGCCGAAAACAATTGTTAATATTAATGATGATGCATTTAGTAGATGTGCAATAAAAAAAGCTGATATTCCTGCAACTGCTTGTAAAGCAGTTAGAAGTGATCACTTAAAAGAAGTAATTATCAATAGTGGAAAATCAATTCCTAGTCAAGCATTTTTAAGATGTTCATCATTAACAAATATTCAATTTAATTGTGATATTGAATCAATAGAAAATGAAGCTTTTAAAGGTTGTACTTCTTTAACAGAATTAACAATACCTGATACAGTTAAATCTATTGGTGGAGATATTTTTCATTCTTGCACAAATTTATCAAAATTAAAACTTTCTAATGCAATAAACATAATACCTGCTAGAATGTGTTATCAATGTCAATCACTTACGGAAATTGACATTCCTCAAGATGTAGTATTAATATCTACAGAAGCTTTTTATGAGTGTAAAAATCTTACAAATGTTTCTTTTTCACCAAATATTGTAACTATTGAAGATTCTGCATTTTATTCTTGCGATATACTTTCATCTTTAAATTTACCACGTGATTTAAAGAGAATTTGTAATAGTTGTTTCTTTTCTTGTACAAGATTAGCAAACGTCGAGTTTCCTAATGGAATTGAAGAAATAGATGCATCAGCTTTTGAAAACTGTATAAATTTAACAACTATAGTGCTTCCTGAATCTTTAAAACAATTAGGATCTTATGTATTTTCTGGTTGTTCAAGACTGAGAAAAATAACAATTAATGCTAATGATGTTAATCATTTATATAATACATTTAGTAATACCTATTTCGAATATGTGGAAATACCATCTTGTTTAACTTCGATATTACCACAAACTATTCGTGACGTTAAAGTCAATGGTGACCATATTGAAAGTGGTTCATTTTATAATTGTTATAATTTAACAAATGTGATATTACCTAATAATATGACTACTATTCCTACTAATTGTTTTTATTATTGTCATTATTTAAGAAACCTTGAATTGCCTAATTCAATTATATCAATTGAATCAAATTCATTTGTTGATTGCCCAAACTTAAAAAATATTAATATACCTAATCAATTACAAACAATTGGTAATTATTGTTTTGTTCGTTGTAGTCAATTAAAAGAATTTTATTTACCAGATAGTCTTGTTTCAATTGGTTTTGGTTCATTTGAAGATGAAAATGGTAATCAAATGAAACTATACACTCATAATGATTCAATGGTAGTTTTTGATCCTAAATTTTTATTATATACAGATGTATCAGATATATTTATAATTGATGATATTACTTACATTATCCAAAATGATAAAGTTTTATTAACTAATTATTCTGGTAATGCCCAAACAATTATTGTTCCATCGACTGTTAAATATAATGAGCAAATATATAATGTTGAAGAAATTGGTAAATATGCTTTTTATAATTGTTCAAGCATTGTTGATGTAACAATTTCATTAGGTATTAGTACAATTGATTCTTATGCATTTGCCTCATGTTATTTTTTAAAAAGAATTTTTATTCCTAATAGTGTTTCTATAATGGAAAGTTATGTTTTTGATCAATCACCTCTATTAATTGTATATTGTGAAGCAAAGGAAAAACCAGCTGATTGGCAAAATGAATGGGATAATTCAGTAAAAGGTAAAGTTTATTGGGGACAAACGAATCCAATAGAATAATAAAAACTCATAGAACTATCATATTGATAGCACTATGAGTTTTATTTTATTTCGCCACTTTCATCTAAATTATCATAAGAAACTTTACCATCAAAATCATCTTTCCATTTATTATTCCATCCTTCAGTGATATATCTATTAGGTAAATGAATGACAAGTTCTGGATTTGTATGGGCAAATACATAACTACTCATATATGATAAAGAAGTAGGAATATAAATTGTTCTTAAAATTGAACAATAACTAAAAGCATTTGTTTCAATTGTTTTAATATTACCATTAAATCTAATGTGTTTAATTTTTGTATTATTTGTAAATGCATAAGCACCAATTCTTGTAACTTGTTCTGGTATTTCAAATTTATTATCTTTTACTGCTTTAGCTCTTGGAAAACAATATAATATTTCTTTTGATTTAGAATACAAGACACCATCAATTGAACAATATCTTGTGTTGTCATTATCAACTGTTATATTATTAAGTTTTTCACATGTTGTGAAAGAAAGAATTGAAATATCAGTTATAGTTTTTGGTATAAATATTGAAGTTATATTAAGATTATTGAAAGCATCTTTTTGAATACCAATAACTCTTTTTTTATTATACTTTTCAGGAATTTTAACTTCTTCATTATTTCCAATATATGATGTAACGTAATAACTTTCATTATCATAAGACAATTCAAATGTGAAGTCATTCGTATTATCTTTTTTACAACCATATAATAAAAATGATAATAAAAATAAAAAACACAAATAAATTATTTTTTTCATTTATACCTCCTTTAATCTACATTATATTTTGATTTTATTTTAGTTATTATTTCTTCAACAATTCTATTAGGAGTAGAAGCACCAGAAGTAATACCAAGAATTTGAATATCATTTAAGGAAATATTATCTATTTCATCAACATTTTCAATTAAAATTGCTTTTGTTTTGGCTTTTTGTTCACAAACTTCCTTTAATTTCATTGTATTATTACTAGTAGGATCACCAACAATTAAACACAAATCACATAAAGGAGCATCTTTCATGATTGCTTCTTGTCGTCTTCTTGTTGCTTGACAAATGTCAGTATTTCTTTCAATGTTTTGATATTTTTTATTTAATTCATCGATAATTTCTTGCAAATCAAAATATGACATTGTTGTTTGACTTGTGAAAAAGATTTTATTTGATAATATTATTAAATTATTAATATCTTCTTTTTTCTCAATTAAATGAACAGTAGGGAAATTTTCTAATACAGCCATACATTCAGCATGATTTTTCTTTCCATAATAAATAACATCATATCCATCATTTATTTTTTGTTCGATATATTCATGAGTTTTTTTGACTTCTGTACAAGTAGCATCAATAATATTCAAACCTTTATTTATCATTTCTTGTTGTTTTATTTTACTTAAACCATGAGCTGTTATAATAATTGTTCCATGATTAATATTATTTATTGAATCAATATTTATAATACCTCGATCATTAAAATGTTTAACAACATGTTTATTATGAACTAAACTACCATACATATATAATGGTTTTTCATATGTATCGATATCTAATATTTCTTCAATTTGTTTTATTGCTCTTATAACACCATGACAAAATCCTTGAGGATTCATCTTAATTATTTTCATATTAACTTCTCCATATAATGTAAATTTTATATTTTTATTATACATTATTTTTCTTAAATTGTATATAAAATTAATCAAACATGTAAATACTTTTTTAAATTTAATATTATGAATTAATTATGCTTAATGATATTTTAGCTTTCTATAAATAAATCTTTTTATTAAAATGTTGGAGTTAAAAAAATATTATTAGATAATATATTTAAATTATATTAAAATTATGATATAATAAACATAAATAGTCAAATAAAATAATAAAAAAAGACTTGTCATTCAATATTTACAAAATAGATGACAAATATGTTGATATTTAGTTATTTTTTTGTTAAAATTTATGTGCTAGATAAAAGCACAGCTTGTTTT
>CANQVC010000033.1 GCA_947627195.1 uncultured Bacilli bacterium | reverse complement strand
TACACTTGATGGAATTGTAATTTTCTTTAACGAAGTAAAATTATAAAATGCATAATCTAGTATGCTTGTTGCTCCTTCTAACATTTCTTCAGATATTTCTGTTATTTCAGTTACTTCTTGTCCATTAATTCTTAATGATTTTGCATAACATAATGGATTAGAACTAGAACTACCAAACTTTATATTACACCAATCTTTTATTGTTCCTAAATAATTCACTTCAAATATTGAATAACAATTATAAAATGCTAAACTACCTATACTCTCAACACTTGATGGGATTGTTATACTTGTTAATGATGTACAACCATTAAATGCAGAATCTGGTATATTATCTCCGCTACTAATAACTACTTCTTTTAACTTCGATTTAGGAATATATGAAATTAAAGAGGAGGGTATATTTGCATATTCTATTGGACAATTATAAAATGTTGAACTTCCTATACTTTCTACGCTTGATGGAATTGTAATACTTGTTAATGAAGTACAATTATAAAATGCAGATTCAGATATACTTGTTACTCCGTCTAACATTTCTTCTGATATTTCTGTTACTTCTTCTCCATTTATTCTTAATGATTTTGCATAAAATATTGGATTAGACCGATAGTCCTCAAATTGAATATTACACCAATCTTTTATTGTTCCTAGATAATTAACCTCTGTTAATGATGTACAATTATGAAATGCATCATATCCTATACTTTGTACACTTAATGAAATTGTTATTCTTGTTATAGAAATACAATTAAAAAATGCATAATCTGGTATAATATCTCCGCTATTAATAACTACTTTTTTTAACTTCGATTTAGGAATATATGAAATTAAAGAGGAGGGTATATTTGCATATTCTATTGGACAATTATAAAATGTTGAACTTCCTATACTTTCAACACTCGATGGAATTGATATTCTTATTAATGATGTACAATTATAAAATGATGAACTTCCTATACTTTCAACACTCGATGGAATTGATATTCTTATTAATGATGTACAATTATAAAATGCATAATCTAGTATGCTTGTTACTCCTTCTAACATTTCTTCTGTTATTTCTGTTACTTCTTGTCCATTAATTCTTAGTGATTTAACATAATATAATGGATTAGAACTAGAACTATCAAACTTTATATTACACCAATCCTTTATTGTTCCTAAATAATTAACTTTTGATAATGAAGTACAATTGGAAAATGCTAAGCTACCTATACTTTCAACACTTGATGGTATTGTTATTTGTGTTAATGATGTACAATTATAAAATGCGGAATTTTGTATACTATCTCCACTATTAACAACAACTTCTTTTAACATAGTATTTTTAATATAAGAACATGCTATTGCAGGTATATTTGCATATTTTATTGGACAATTAGAAAATGCTGAACTTCTTATAATTTCTACACTTGATGGAATTGTTATATTTGTTAATGATGTACAATTATAAAATGCAGAATATTCAATTCTTCTTATTCCATCTTCTATAATAATACTTTTAATATCAGAAAAGCAAAAAGCATATTTACCAATTGTTACATTATATTTTTTATCTTGAACAATAATACTTGATGGAATAGTTACCTCTATATTACTTCCAATATATCTAGTAAGTATTGCTTTATTATCTTGAATAATAAATTGCATTCCGTCTTGTTCTATTATATCTTCCTTTGTTATTCCCCAATACATTTGTCTACTAGAATTCCAATAATTACTCCATCCACTTGGTTTTGTTTCTATTTCACAATAAATTATTAATGATGTACAATTAGAAAATGCAGCATATCCAATACTTTGTACGCTTGATGGAATTGTAATATTTATTAATGAAGTACAATTATGAAATGCACGATCACCTATACTTTTTACACTTGATGGAATTGTTATACTCGTTAGTGTTGTACAATATTCAAATGCATAATCTGGTATACTTGTAACTCCATCTAACATTTCTTCTGTTATTACTATTACCTCATTTCCATTTATTTTTAATGATTTTGCATAATATATTGGATTAGACCAATAGTTCTCAAATTGAATATTACACCAATCCTTTATTGTTCCTAAATAATTAACTTCTGTTAATGAAGCACAATCTTCAAAAGCTTCATCTCCTATACTTTCTACGCTTGATGGAATTGTAATACTTGTTAATGATTCACAATTAGAAAATGTATGATCACCTATACTTTTTACACTTGATGGAATTGTTATATTTGATAATGAAGTACAATTGTAAAATGCATAATCTGGTATACTTGTAACTCCATCTAACATTTCTTCTGCTATTTCTTTTACTTCGTCTCCATTTATTCTTAATGCATTTGATTGAACATTATATAATGGATTTGAACTATAATTACTAAATTTAATATTACACCAATCTTTTATTGTTCCTAAATAATTAACTTCTGTTAATGATTTACAATAAAAAAATGCAGCATATCCTATACTTTGTACACTTGATGGAATTGTTATATTTGTTAATGATGTACAATTGTAAAATGCATAATCTGGTATACTTGTTACTCCTTCTAGCATTTCTTCTGTTATTTCTGTCACTTCTTCTCCATTTATTCTTAATGTATTTGATTGTACATTAAATAATGGATTTGAACTGGAATTACTAAATTTAATATTACACCAATCCTTTATTGTTCCTAAATAATTAACTTCTGTTATTGAAGTACAATTAGAAAATGCATTTTCATATATTGTTTTTATACTTGAAGGGATGGTAATTGATTTAATATTTTTATTGTTACTAAATAGACTAGTTCCTATTTCTGTTACATCATATTTTTTTCCAGCAAAAATAACTTCCGATGGAATAATAATATGATTTTCATTACCACTATAATCTGATATACATATATTATCATTATTAACCACAAAAGAATATTTTCCAACTTTCTTGGTAAATGTTAAACTAAATAATATTAATGCTATCAAAAAAAACAATATTAATGTTGAACATGCACTTAAAATAGTAATTTTTTTCTTTCTACGTTTAGCATTTATTTCCCACTTAACCTGTCTTTTTTTATTTATCCACTTTTTATCCCATGTTTTTGGTCTAGCATAATAATCAACGCACTTAATACAAGATTCTTTATCAACAATAATCGCATACTTTTCAATATTATCAACATTTTTAATATCTATTTGTTCAGATGAAAAAAATAATGCAAACTTTTTAATGTTTTTAATATTTTCTATTTCGTCAATTTTTTCACCATTAATATAAAGAGAGCCAAAATAACATAAAGGATTTGAATCGCGATTTGCAAAATCAATATTACACCAATCTTCCATTGCTCCTAAATAATTTACTTCTATTAATGAAGTACAATTATAAAATGCATCAATTCCTATTCTTTGTACACTTGATGGGATTGTTATATTGGTTAATGATGTACAGCGAAAAAATGCTAAATCTCCTATACTTTGTACACTTGATGGAATAGCTATACTTGTTAATGATGTACAATTACAAAATGCATTTTCTTCTATTTCTTTTATAGTGTCAGGAATAATGATCGTCTCAATGTAAGAATTATTTCTAAAGGAATCTTTTTTAATTAAAACAATATTATATTCTTTTTCGCAACACTTAATATTAGTAGGAATAGTGACATTTTTACTTTTTCCAATATATTCAACTAATTGCAATTCATTTTTATCATTATTTATAATATCACATACAACCAAAGAATATACATTGGATAGATTAAATTCACAAAGTTGTATAAATAAAGACTGAGAATAAGAGTTAGAAATAATTATACAATTTCCATTTAATTTGCAAAATGCTGATGGATCTATATATTTCACATTTTCAGGAATCAAAATGACTTGAGTATTAGGATCATATATTTGAATAATTTCTGAACCAATTACATTACTTGTTGGTTGATTATAAGTAATTAATTTATCATCATCCATAACAAATTCTGGTCGATGAATAGTATAATGTTTATTTTTAGGTAAAATTAAAAGAGGATTATTCACTGAATAATCACTAGTTTGGTTAACTTGACTGCTCATTTTAATAATCCCCCTTTCAAATAAATTATTTACAATATTTTTCTATTCATATTTCAATCAGTTATATAACTAATAGCATTAAATATCATGATATTTATAACAATTGTTTTATATAGATAATATAAAGATCTATATACATTACTAATTATTTATTGATTGCTTTTTAAATACAATTCATATAAATAATTAACTTCTTCAACAATTTCTCTTTTCTCATCATTTGTTAGGTTTAAAGGAACTTTTTTACCTAAATATGTTTCATATATATGATGAATATTAGAAATAATAATTTCATTATTAATTGAAATCTTTTTATCTAATAAATATAATTCATATAATTGATGTAAAAGAGATTGTTCTTCATCATTTAATGATTCTTTATTAAGCATATCTTTAAATGATTCAATAATAGAATTCAAATTATTTTGATTATTATTTATCATAGAATATCTCCTTAATATATTATAAACAAACAATATCATAAAGATAATTATCTTGATAAATAATAAAATCAATGCATTGATTAATTGATATTTCTATGTTTACTACATAATTATATACCAAAATTAAAAAATACTCAATCATTTTCAAAAACTTATGAATTATTTTTATTAATATTCATTAAAAATCCTTGAATTGTACATTTACCTGTTGCAAATTTATATAATTTATCATTATATTCATCTATTACATCATATACATAATTAATTAAATATTTAATTAAATTCTTTGAAATAATACTATTTTTATAAGATGTTGCTAATGTAAAACAACATAGACCTGTTGAAACATCTAAATTAAAATGACCACAATTTAAAGCTAAATTTATTTGATTAGTTGCAATTGTTGAATCTATAACTTTATCTAATGAATTAACAGGCATTTTAAATGGAAGATTAGATATTATAATTATTAGTTCATGTTTTATTTCTAAACCAATTTTTATTTTCACAGGAATATCATTAGTATCTAAGAAAAATACTATTTCATGTTCTTCTTCATCATTTACATAATTAGTAATCTTTAATTCATTTAAAGATTCAATTATATCATTATAAACTCTTTTGTCATTTCCCATTTTATTCACCTATTCAAATAAATTAATAATATCCCCAACAGTTATACCATTCTTTGTGACTTTTTCAAATTTATCATTGTAATTCTCAATTATAGATACACCATATTTAATTAAAAATATAATTGCATCTTTACTAATAACACTATCTAAATAATTAATTGTATGACGATAAAATAAATTACAATGGAAATAATCAAAATCAAAATTACCACCATATAGACCAAAATTAGCAATAGAAACTGCTAATGAAATATAATTACGACATCTAATAGGAATATCAAAAGGAAAATAAGATTGTAAAGATATTAAATTTTCATTAGCAATTACTTTAATTATTAAATAAATTGGTAAATCTTTTCCTATTAATCCTGTTTTAATTTCAAAAACATCATCATTTCTTTCATATTTTATTTCAAATTCATCTAATATTTCACAAATCATATTGTAATAATGTTTTTCAAGAATTATTTCATTAGAATTATCATTCATATAATCACCTAAAATCCAATTTTTTTCTTAACATCATTGAATGTAAATTCTTTATCTTTACTTGCACATTCAAAATCATCTTTAGTAATAATGATTTTTTCTTTATTGATTTCTGAACGCATAGCTGCTTTAGCCCATGTTCTTTCAAATAAATTACGAACAAATCTAGCATTACTAAATTCTTTATTTTCGATTACTTCATTAGGAATAGATAGAAAATATTGTTTAGCACTATCTAATATTGAATCATCATATTTGAATTTACTTTTCAACATTTTACAATATATTTCAAATAATTGTTCTTGATTGTAATTAGGGAAATTTAGATGATAAGGTAAACGACTTCTCAATCCTGTATTACCTTTTAATAAATTTTCCATATCATCAGTATATCCTGCTAATATAACAACAAAATCATTACGATGATTTTCCATTTGTGCTACTAATGTATCTAATGCTTCTTTTCCATAATCACGTTCTGTATCACCACGATATAATGAATATGCTTCATCAATAAATAATACAGATCCATAAGCATCACGACAAATACTTGTCGTTTTAGGTGATGTTTCCCCAATGTAGCGACCACATAAATCACGTCCACCACATTCATAGAAATTACCAACTCTTAATATGCCTTTTTCTTTTAGTATTTTACCTATAATTCTTGCTACTGTTGTTTTACCTGTTCCAGGATTACCTGTAAAATACATATGAATACAAGGTCTATCAACATTGTTTTGTTTAATTGAATATTCAATTTGAGCAATTATTTCTTTTACTTTTTCTTTCACAAATTCCATGCCAACTAAAGAATCTAACATATCAAAACCTGTCATTTCTTCATATGAATTATCACATAATTTCATTGTATCTTTTTTAGAAATGATTGTTAAATCTTGATATTTTTCAGATAATATTTTTTTAGCATTTTCTAAATGTTTAAAGTAAACAAGTTCCTTGATTACTTTATTCATTGTACATAATCCATAAAATTTACCATCACTTTTTTCTTTTAAAATACGATTAAAGAAAGGATTGTAACAATTATTTGTTGGCGTAAATCCATAATTCCTAAGTTCATTATTTAAATAAATGGTTAATTCTTCTCTACTAAATGGTGGAAAAGAAACAGATCTAATAAATAATAAATCGTTTAATGATAAACGAATTTTTTCTTGTAAATCTTTTTCAATAAAAGGAATACGAAATATAAATATATTATTTAAAACATAATTTCTTAATTCTTTTAAAAATCCTTTAAAATAATTATGTGATGTATTTTCCATCCATTCACTTATATCGATACAAACTATATGAAAACCATTAAATTGATTTTCTTCTAATGTTTCTATAACTTCATAAAATGGATTTCTATTTTCTCTCATTTGCGAAACTTTAATTTCAATTACTGGTTTTTCTTTAGTAATTATAATATCAAGTGAAGAAAGTAACCTTGAAAACAACTTACAATAAGTTGTTAATCCATTACCATCACCGATAGAAAATAAATATGATTGACTATAAAATACACTAAGACAATTGTATCTAACTAGTACTGGAGTAATTAATAATATTTCTGCTACTAATTTTTTAAATTCATCAGCACCTATTAAACTATCAATATCTTTTAAAACTACACTATTATCTTCTTTATTGATATTTTCAATATCAATTGGTTCATCATCATCTATGAATTCAAATGATGATGAAATCAAATATTCTATTTCTCTACATTCATCATTAACTTTATCATACATTGCTGGATCATCGGTATTAAGATATTTTACAAATAGACTATTTAAATCATCAAGTCTTTTCATATATTCTTCGTTTCCAACAAATGTAGCGAAAAATTTAGCACCTTGTTCTGTTATATATGATAACACTTTTTTTAAAAGTGATATTATATAAATTCTTTTATCTTGTTCATTTTTTTCTTTTAAATAAACGGATGTAAATAATGGTTTATTAATCATTTCATATGCATTTTCAACAAATGATGTTAATATCACTAAATTTTGCATTTTACCTAGTCCTACATCAGGATTTATTCCATCTTGAAACATTGAATATAAATTTTCAATATCATTAAATGTATAATCTGTTTTTAAAGTAAATTTTAAAATGGAATTAAAATCTTCATTAGGATATACTTTAATAAAAGCTAATTTAATATCATTTATAATTTCTTCATAACAAATAAATTCTGAATCAAATTGAATAGTGAATTCAAAAGCTGAGCCATCAATTATTTCAACATGTTCATTATTTCTAAATACTGCTTTTACAATATCTAATGGATAAGCATTATCTTTAGCATGTGCACTTAACCATTCAATATTTTCTTCTACAATAATATCTCTTTTCATACTTCTCCTCATCTAATATATACTTTATTCTAACATTAATAAATAAAAAAGTAAACAAAAAACTAATTATTGTGACAAATTATTTATGAATTTTATATTTAATTATTAAATAATAAATATTAAATAATATTAATAATAAATATAATATAAGAAAATAACGACATAACTATTATAGTTACATCGTTATTAGTTTTGTATATTATTTTATTTATAAATAGTTCTTAAGGTCTACCAGGTCTCATGCCTCCACCAAAGCCTCCAGGAGGGGTACCACCTGGATTACCAATATTACCATTAGAACCAACTGAAGTAATGACGGATGATACTTTAAATTCACAAAGTAGGGTATCACCACCATAAAGTTTAAAACTACTATTGATAACTAGTTCAGGACAGGAAATAATTACTGATTGACAATCCTTTTCTAATGTAATAGAGAATATTATATTATCGTTCTCATCTACTAAAGTAAGAATAGTATTGGCATTTATCTTTTGATTTTGGGCATAAGATAAGACATTTTGTTTAGAATTTTTTGCAGGTGTTTCAACCATGCCAAGTGGACCTACAGCAATAAGATTGCCACCATCAACTAAAATTCCTCTATCAGCATCAAGGGCGGAATTTCCTCCTATAGTTGGACCAAACACAATAAGAGTTCCTCCTGTCATGTTAATTGAACCATTGGAATCTATGCCATCACCTTCTGCTTTAACATTAATTTCCCCACCTGAGATGATAATGTGTTCAACAACATTTCTATCATCACTTGCAGCATTAATGCCATCATCACTGGAAATAATGTTTATT
The DNA here is from genome assembly GCA_947627195.1 of uncultured Bacilli bacterium. Lineage (GTDB taxonomy): Bacteria > Bacillota_I > Bacilli_A > ML615J-28 > CAG-698 > CAKOMG01. The sequence goes on along the minus strand of CANQVC010000033.1, from coordinate 14,077 downwards.
TTACCACCCATTATTTCCACAAATCCCCCTTCAATTCCTTCATAACTACTAGTAATATTAATTTCCCCATTTGTAATCTTAGTTAGAACATCACTTGTTAATGCATCATCGTACGTTGAAATTGTGAAAGTACCACCATCTATAAAAAGATTACCACTATTTGCATGAATTGCATCATCTGTAGCATCAATTATAAATGTACCATTTTCAATAATAATTGAATAGTCACCTTCATTTACGGTTATTTCTTTATTGGAATCATCTATATCAGGATATTCAATTTCGCCAACTTTAATTCCTTTACAGCCTTGGATTAATCCATAAAGTTGATTAGCATTATAACGATTAGTTTCATCACTTGCGATTCTTTGATATGTATTATTAGATTTGATGTATTTAAAATCATCTATATCTAAATTATATTTAGACATATCTGTTTTAGGAACAAATGTTCCTATTGTTTGAATGTTGTAACTACCACCATCGATATAAACAACAGTATCAGCTTGAATGCCATCACCATTTGTTATACAAGAATAATTGACATTTTTTAAATAAACATATCCTTCATCAGTTGTAAATGATGTTGTATCATCATCACATTCGGTATTTATGCCATCTTTACCAGCAGATATTACATTTATATTACAATTGTAACTAGATAAGGAAAGGCTAGATATAGCATGATTAGATGCTGTAAGAAATAGTGAACAATCAACTATGATAAGATCTTTCGAAACTTTAATTGCATTTTTACCATTACTTATAATAGATAAAGAACCATTTCCATTAAAAGAAAGGAAACCTTTAATATGAATAGCATTATCACTATTAGAATTAGATACAATATTATTTTCACCAATTAATGTTATAACAACATCCATTCCTTTATTAGTTGCACCATCAAGAGCAATACCTTCATTAGTTATTATATTTACATTATCAAAAATAAGGTGTAACTTTAAATCTTTAGCACCAATTAATATACCACCATAATTACCTTTAAAGTAGTAAGTACCTTCATTAGATATGGTATATATATCATTACTTTCTTCAACAACAATTGCATCATTAATAGATGTATTTAATGAAATTTCTGAAAAATCTTTATTAACAAAATTGTTTTTCACTTTATCTTTAATATCATCAACCTCTTCAACAGCCTCTCCAGTACCACCTCCACCAAGATAGTCACCAGGATTAGTAAAATTATTATCATTACATCCAACAAAAATAAATATAGATAAAACAAATAAAAATATTAAAATAACAATTCTTTTCATAATTAACTCCATTTTATGTTAGTTTAACATAGATTACTAAAATAAAACTAAAATATAAAATAATTATAATTATATATTTATTTATTAATTAATCATTTAATTAATTATTATTGTTGTTGTTATTATTTTTATTTTTATTGATTTTTTTAATTGTTCTATTAATGGCAGCTTTAAATTTATCTAGAGGATCATCAGAAATAAAAAATTCATTTAAAGTTTCTAATGTAAAATCATCATCATCTTCATCATTTGAATTATCATCTTCATTATTATTCATTTCATTATAATCATTAGTTTCTTCTGTTAAATCCACTAATTCATTAGATGATTCATCATTTGAATTATCATCTTCATTATTATTTACTTCATGATCATTAGTTTCATCTGTTGAATCTATTAATTCATTAGATGATTCATCATCTTCTTCATTAGCTAATTCTAATGTTTTCATGAATTCTCTAATTTTTTCTAATTCATCATCATCTTCTTCATCATCAAAATCATCTTCTTTAATTCTATTTAAATCATATATTTCTTTAGTATAATTTTCTAAATCATAATCAATATCTCTAGAACTTCCACTAAATGGTTTTTTTGAACGTCTAAAAACATCTACATCATCATTAGTAAGTGACATAAAATCAATACTATGTTCTTTATCATTTAATAATACACGTTTTTTAATTTTATCACTTACAATACTTATTGTTTTATCATATTCTTTTGTTTTATAAAAACGTTCTAAAACAGTATACATTAATGGTCTATTTAAATATCTTATGTAACAACAATCTTCTTTAATATTATCCAAATCAGATAATGTAACAGCACTTACTTCTTCTAAGTGAAAGTTACGATTATCATCGGTACTATTTAAATAACTAATTGGCGATATAATAGTTCTTTTCCCACATTTTTTGGAAAACAATTCTTTTGTATCATAATTGTTTGTACCAAAGAATACTTCCATATTAATATTATCTAAAATAGTTTCAAATTCTTTTTTGCCATATAAAGAAGCAATTTGTCCATATGATTGAATTACTAAATCAAACCAAATGTCTTTACTTCTTGATAATGATAACATTTGGGTGAAATTTTCTAATTTAGGGACATTGCCAAATTCTTCCAAAATAAATTCAAATGGTCTAGTTAATTTATCATCTTCTTTTTCTTTTGCTATTTCATTTAAAGTACGATACAATGTTTGAACAATTAAACCAATAAAACTAAATATTCCTTTATCTAATTCATCAAGTAAAATAAATAAAGCAATAGGTTTATCATCAAATGTTTTTAATGATATTTCATCTTCTAAAGTTAGATAATACGTACTATATGATTTAAAATCACTTAAACTAGATGAAAGAGATGTTAATATTGTTCCTTTAGTTTCTGTTGCTGTACCTCTTATTTTACCAATTAAATTCATTATTAAATTATTAGTTGGTTTATTTTTTATAAAATCATCAATATCACTAAAATTATAATTTATAATTAAAGAAATTATTTCTTTAAAGTTGAATTGTTTTCTTGTTATTAATTTATTTCTATACATTTCAACAAATTTCCAAACAACAGCTCTAAATATATCTCTAGCATTAGAATCCCAAAATCTATCTTTAGGATCATTATCTTTAATAATTGAATAAGCAATATTATAAATGATTTTATCAATTTTCATGTCAATCTTTTCTAAGGTTATATTTAGATAAGTTTTTGCATCTTCTTTTACTTTAAAACCTTTATTATCAATATAATACCATTTTTGAAATGAATTTAAATCTTTAAAGCCATGTCCATCATTTATAATATCTTTAGGAATACTGTTAAATTCTTTAATGTTGTTATTTAATTGATTAGATTTATCAATTAAATCACATATTTCATAAAATGGATTCCAAAAATTAGAAGAATTAGGATTAATGAAATTTAACACTTTAATTTCATATCCTTGTTCTTTTAAGTGATGAGCACAATTTTTATATATTTCGCCTTTAACATCAGTTATTAACATACTATGTTTATTTTTAAAGGAACTTATTGTATGAATATAAGGTAAAATATAAGATTGTGTTTTACCACTTCCTGTAGTACCTAAAATTATTTTATGGGTTTTAGGTAAAAACATTTGTTTTAATTCATTATTATCACGATAATTAGCAATTAAACTTCCATCGATATCTAAATCATTTAAAGATTTGAATAAATATGATGTATTGACTTCTTTTAAATCATTAATATTGTATAGAATTGATTGTTCATGTCCATCAAACAATTCATTATCAGCAATATTAACATATTTAATGTTTTTAGTTACATTATTACTTATAATATTATCCATAATTAAAATCCTATACCTCTCTTTGAAGTTTTTTGTAATAACATTGATAATGATTCATTATTTAAAATAAATGATGAATCATATTCCATTAATAAACTATTTAGTAAAGATATTTGTTTACTTGATAATTTAATTAAAGAGGAAATAACATTAAAATCAATTTGGTTTTCATTTATCTTTAACATCTCACTTAATAATTGTCTTTTTTCCTCAATTGATAATGTAGGACAATTTAAAAGAATGGAATTGAGTAATATTTCATTTGGTAAGACATTAAATGAAGGAACTAATATAATAGGAATCATTCTATCTTTTGGTAATGATAGATCTATTTTTTTAAATGTATATTTCTTTTTCATATTAAGTAAATCTTCAATATACATGCCAATTTCTTTATTAGTATAAAAGTATTCATCATCAAAATTATAAAATAATAAAATGAATTTATTACTTTTATTATTAGTCATACCATTACAAAAGAAATTGCTTGTTGAAAATTCAGGATCTAATTCCATAGGAACAATTGTATTAGTATCAATCATTTTACAATATGTATTAGGTAATAAATTAGATATGAACTTCTTTACACCATATATATCTACTTCATTTAAACATTCAATGACAATAATGTTTTGATTTGTTTCTTCTTTCATTACTTTTTGCATAACATTTTGAATTGATTTATATTTAGTATTAGATATGACATTATAAATTGGCGTAGAATTTGTACCACTTAATGATGATAATATTTTCCATATTACATCATTATTATCATACTTATCATTGATCTTTTCTAATTGCGATATTGGATAAAAAGATGAATATACTGCTTTAATCATTTCTTTGTTTAAAACTAAATTTTCTAAGCCATCAACATTCTTTTTAAACATGAAATGATGATATTCTTCATCATTTATTACTTTCTTCATTAAATTAGATTCTTGGAAATTAACTTCTTGTTCTAATTTGTTTTTCATATTAATCATATTAGATGTGAAAAAATATGGAAATAAACGATAAGCTAATTCTAACCAATAACATGATTCTAATAAGTTATTATGTTTTCTTTCATAATTAGATAATAACATCATTGATGGAAAATGATTTGCTTGACTACATAATAATAAATCTTTTTTTCCTTGTTCTTCTTTTTGTTCGTATTTAACATTACATACTTCTAATAATCCTCTAATAGAATATGCTAATAAATTATTATTTCTAATAGCTGATTCTAATTGATTTAAAGAATGACTTGATGAAATACTCTTTTTAACATCTATTCTTGATACTTCTAAATAATCAATTACTTCTTTTAATGTTAATATTAATTTTTGTTCATCATTATAATTGGAACTATTAACAACTTTTGATGAGAAAAAGGAAATATATTCATGAGTGAATATTTCGTTTGTGAAATGTGATTTGATTTTATCAGGAAGTGTTATAAAGAAACTTTCCTCAACGAAATTGATTATTCCTTTAATTTCTTCTTGACTACATTGTTTTGGTAATGCATAAATTGCATAAGCGATTGTTGTGATGGGTTTGTAATAATCTTCCATTTTTGTTTCTCCTTGTGTTATTAAATTAATAAAATAGTTTTAATATAACTACTGTTATAATATAACTATAGTTCTAATATAACTATAGTTATATTGTATTTAGAAAAAATATAATAACGAAAAATTAAATATATTTTTAATATTATATCAAGGCTATATATTAATTTAATTCATTTTCACAAGTTTAATAAAAATATATAAAAAAGACTATCATGATATATCAATGATGATATATTGATAGTCTTATTAATATTATTATTATTATTTATTAGGTGTTGGTACGCCATTTTCATAATGCCATTCATTTAATTTTCTTCATAAGTCCTCCTTGCATACAAATTTATCAATATAAAATAATATTTATTAATAATTTTCTTTTAATAGAAAATTACCAACATACATAATTTCAATACCATTTTCATTACCTTTAGAACTTTTAGGTATTATATTACATACTTGAACATAAATATTTTCATCGCATCTTATTCCTATAAAATCAATTTCTTTATTTAAATATTTACCAATATAAGCAATATTTTCTTCTTTTAAGTTCAATATAAACAATATTTTCAAGCATTAATGAAATTGTCGATTTACCACAACTTCTAACAACATATAATACTTTAACTAGAGGAACATTAATAAATTTTTTAATTTCATTTAAATAATCAAATCTTACAATTATGTAATATACCTCTATATTTATTATTGTAATACTAAATAACAAAATTTGCAATAACTTTTTACTTCTATACCAGAAGAAATTATTAAATTTTATATGTTTTTAAGTTTAAAAAGTTTATAGTTGTTTGTGAAAAAATATATTATGCATTGTATAAAAATTGTCATAATTTAATAGGCATATGTCAATTTTTAATGGAAATAGATTTATATGTTTTTATATGATTCTATCATACTTTGAAATTTAGAAAAATGTGTATTTTATAGCTGTTTATTTTAGGAAAAATGTGGAAAATCAGACTTGAAATAATCAATAAAAAGTGTTACACTACATCTAACAAAAAGAAAGAGGTGATTTTGTGCAGCGAAATGCCATGGAACAACTGAAGAAATGGCAGCTTGACCCCGAACGTAAGCCATTAGTTTTGCGTGGAGCTAGACAGGTAGGAAAGACATGGCTGATGAAAGAATTTGGAAAGACATGCTATAATAACTTTGTATATTTTAACTTCGATGAAGAGGATGAACTTAAATCAATTTTTAAAACAAATAAAAATCCTACACGAATCATTGAACTTCTCTCCATGATCTCTAGAATCAAAATTCAGCCTAGTAAAACATTAATTATTTTTGATGAAATACAGGAATGCCCTGAAGCACTTAACTCACTAAAGTATTTTAAAGAAAAAGCCAACGAATATCATGTTGTCACTGCTGGAAGTTTCCTTGGAACACTACTGGGACAACCAAAATCATACCCAGTAGGCATGGTTAATCTGCTAGATATTTTTCCATTGACTTTTGATGAATTTTTAAACGCAACAGATCCAGCTCTTTTTGCATTCTATAAGAGCATAGAAAAAGGACAACAAATTGAAGAGATTTTCCATAATCACTTAATCGATGCTTACAACAATTATCTAATTATTGGTGGAATGCCAGAGTGTGTTGAATCGTGGATCAAATATAAAGATCCAGCAAAACTATCAAAGATACAACGAGAACTATTGGAGATTTACGAAAACGACTTTTCAAAACATAATGGAAAAGTCAACAGTGAACGGATCCTAATGGTTTTTAGAAGTATCGTATCCCAACTTGCCAAACCAAATGAGAAATTCATGTATGGTGCTGTAAGAGAAGGCGCTAGAGCACGAGATTTTGAAGAAGCTATTGAGTGGCTTGTTTCTGCTGGTATGCTCAATCGAGTATACAATGTTTCCAAAACTGAGCATCCACTATCAGCGTTTGATAAGCTAGATCAGTTCAAATTGTTTGTATTTGACACAGGACTTTTAAAACACATGGCAGGAATTGACAACAATGCAATTCTCTTGAAAGCAAACTACCAGTTCAAAGATCAGATGACTAAAAATTATGTCTTACAACAACTTCGTGGACAGTTTTCTATAGAACCACGATATTATTCCGATAAATCTAAAGAAATTGACTTTGTGTTACAAAATGGCATGGAGATCATTCCTATAGAAGTAAAAGGTGGCGAGGACAAATCTGCACCATCTTTTAAAAAATATATTGTTGAACATCATCCAGTAAATGCCATCCGCTTCTCTAAACGCGAATATCGCAAAGATGGTGCATTTACTAACATTCCACTATATTTAGCAAGAAAAGTTAAAGACTTTCTTTAAACATTTTGAAAGCATGGAAATATGAATAGATTCTTTATCTTTATATGAGTATCCAATGTTTTCTTACAAAATTATGCTTTCGTTTGATCATTCATTGATTATATTTTTATAGGTTCATACTCTATAAAACAAAATTTCACGGAAGAACTTTAAGTTAAGAACTTTTTTAAATACTTAAATACAAATTAATTTATATTATAATTATATAAATATAAGAGTCGACTAACCATAGTCGATTCTTTTTGTTATATTATAAATGATGCTTTTTATAAAAAAAAGACCTGTCAAGAACTCTACTGATTAAAAATTCATCAGTAGGATTTTTGACAGGTTATCAATCAATAATATTCTTAACAATACCAAACTATTTCAATGATTTAAATATTTATAATAATTAATAATCTGTTAATAAAAAACCTAAATAAAGTGGAATAGTAAATATTTTATCTACTTTACCAATATTGTATTTTCCAAGTTTAATTACACCATCCACATGATATTTTTCAGGATGATTAAGAATTGTTTTTGCACTCTTAGTATTACCTGTTGTAGATTTTATTTCCACAAGATAACATCCACCTTTATATCTTGTAACAAAATCAATTTCAAGTCCTGAATCTTTATGATAATAATATAACTTTCTTCCCATTTTTCCAAATATATCCGCAATTAGATTTTCAAAAATTGCTCCTTTGTAACCATAAAGATTGCCTTGTAAAATATCATATTGTGTACCATTTTCTAACATACTTACAAATAATCCAGTATCATTCATATAGACTTTAAAAACATTTTGAATAGCATTTCCATCAAGAGGAAGTTCGGGAAGTTCAAGGTTATAACAACGAGAAATTATTCCAGCATCTTCTATCCATTGTAAACTACCAGCAAATTTTCCTGCTGTAGCATTCTTTTTTATAATAGAATATTGAAATTTTTTATTTTCTTTACTAAGTTGTTTAGGAATTGATTGGAAACATTCTCTAATAAGAGGTTTATCAATATCATTAGCATATTTTATCATATCATCTTCATAAGAGTGGATAATATTACGTTGAAGTGCTAAAACTAAGTTCATTTGTTTTGTTTCAATAAATTTTTGTACTACTGCTGGCATTCCTCCTACAATAGTATATTGGAGCATCAATTCATACATTTTGTTATGTAAAGCATCAGGTACAGGAATTATATTTTTTAAATATGAATTTAAATTTTCAATAATATTTTCACTTATGCCATTTGCCCAAAGAAATTCTTCAAAATCTAGTGGTTTCATTTCTATCAACATTTCAGATCCTACAGGTATAGACTTAGGTTGCTTACCATAACCATGTGAGACAGTACATATAACATCAAATCTACCATCATTATTAAAAAATTTTAAAGAAGTTCTTGCTTCTGGGCATTCTTGAATTTCATCAAAAATAATAATAGTTTCATTAGGTTCAAAAATAGTTTCATTTCCAAGAAGAGTTGACATCATAATAATAAGATGATTTACTTCTAATGAACCATTAAAAATAGAACTATAATTAGGATTTTCTAAAAAATTTAAATAAACAATATTTTTATAATTTTCTTTGGCAAACTTTAAAACAGAAAATGTTTTACCACATTGTCTTTGGCCTTTAATGATAAGAGGACATTTATCAGGAGTATCTTTCCATTCTTTTAGAATTTTTTCAATCTTTCTTTTTAACATAACTAGTCACCTTAATCTATTTATGTTCATTTATCATAAATTTAATTTTTTTCAAGGGAGTTTTTTAAATATTAAAATATTTTTCAAAGGACTTTTACAATTTTTATAAACTTTTCCAAGGGAGTTTTTTAAAAAAATTAATATTTTAAAACAATTTTTATTAAATTAATTTGTATAAAGAAATACCTTACCACCTTCTTCTATTTTTTCATTATATGCTGGAACTTGCTCAACAATCGTATCACCTTGACCAATAATGATAATTTCATAATATGGATTAAAACTAATAAGTGCTGTTTTCTTACCAATGTAATTTTCTACTTTATATGAAGCTTTATCAATCCAATAACGAATATCTAATGGTATTCCCCCTTCTTGTTTTTTAATACCTAAAATAGGCATAGATTCAGCTAATACTTCTCTTACTAATGGGGCTACAACTGTTCCTCCATATTGTATATAAGATATTGGATGATTAACCGCAATATAGGCAACAATTTGTGGATCATTCATTGGGGCAATACCTAAAAATGATAATATGTAAGTATTCGGTAAATATGCTCCATTAACCGAAATTTGTGCTGTTCCCGTTTTTCCCCCAACGCGGTACCCTTCAATATAAGCATTTCTTGCTGTACCAAGTGATGTAACTCTTTCTAATGCTTCTCTAATAACATTAGATGTATATTCACTTATTACTCTTCGAACAAAAGTTTTTTCTGTACGATATAACATAGTATTACCAATACCAAATCCTTTTAAAATATAAGGCATGTTTAAATTACCACCATTAACAGCAGCTGATACAGCAGTTGTTAATTGAATTGGTGTTGTTGATATTCCTTGACCAAAACTTGTTGTTGCCACTTCAACATTCCCAACTTTATTCATATCAAATAATATACCTGTTGATTCACCTAATAAATCTATTCCTGTTTTTGCTCCAAATCCATAATCTTTCACATATTTAAATAATTTGTCTTTACCTAATCTTCTACCTATTTCAATAAATCCAGGATTACATGAATTTTGGATAACTTCAAAAAATGTTTCACTGCCATGTCCTCCTGCTTTCCAATCTCTAATTCTTGTTCCATCAACAATAGCATAACCTGGATCAAAAAAGGATTCATTAACATCAAATACTTTTTCTTCTATTCCAGCAGTAAATGTAACAAATTTAAAAGTAGATCCTGGTTCAAATGATTTCCATATTGGTAAATTACGATTATAAATACTTTGATCATAATCTTGGTAATTTTTTATATCATAAGTAGGTCTAGATGCCATAGCTAATACTTCAGATGTTCTTGGATCCATTACTATTCCCATTGATTCTTCAGGAGTATATGTACTATCAGTATTATCTAATACTCTTTCCAAAACTACTTGCACATCAATATCGATTGTTAAATAGAGGTCTATACCTCTACTAGGGGCTTTATATCCATCAGCTATCATTCCTATTTTATTGCCATGTGCATCAGTAAATATATTAGATGAACCAACATTACCTAATAAATAATCATTGTAAATATATTCTAATCCTGTTAACCCTTGATTATCACTTCCAACAAATCCTAATACATGAGCTAAGATATTACCATATGGATAATAACGAACAACATCACTAGAAACATATACACCATCTAAATTTAATTGAATGATTTTTTGTGCTTGTTCTAATGTTATATTTTTTCCTTCAGGTTTTATTGTTTCAACGGATACATTTTTATTAAAATGATATAAAATACTTTTTGAAGATATATTTAATACTTGAGCTATTTTTAAAGCACAATATTCTTTATCTTTTACTTGTTTTGGGATAATAGAAATTGTTGGAGAAAGAGTATTTCCAACAATTAATTTACCATTTCTATCATAAATATTACCCCTTCTAGCATTTACTGTTATTTCTCTTGTCCATAAATCATAAGCTCTTTCAATATATGCTGTTCCATGAAATATTTGAATCCATCCTAATCTAATAAGTAAAACAATAAATAAAATTAAAATTATATATAAAACAATAGTCATTCTTTTTCTAATGATTTTCATATTATCACCTAAAATAATTATATGATAAACATTAATAATATAAACATGTTTTATAATTTAAATTAAAAAAAGAAAGATGAAAAAGCATCTTTCTTTATATACATATAGCATCACATTTAGGGAGGATGAACGAATGTGATGAATTTTGCCATATTGTATCTAATATAATATTAGATCTAAAACATAAATGATCCTACTTTGTAGGTCTTACTGGTTTTGGTAGTGGTCTGAAATTTGCCATAATTTTCTTCTCCTTCTTTTATCTTTTCGATTATTCTTAATTTGGCACTATGTGCTCTTCTATTTGTTTCTATTTCTTCTTTTGTTGGAACAATAACTTTTTTATTGACCAATTTAAAACATGCTTGAACATCTTTATCTTTAATAGCTAATCCTTTAGGAACATGTACTTCAACACATTCTTTAAATATTTGTTTACAAATTCTATCTTCTAATGAATGGAATGTAATAACAGCAATTCTACCACCAACTGCTAATAAATCTAAAGAATTTCTTAATGATTGATCAAATACTTCTAATTCATCATTAACAGCAATTCTTAAAGCTTGAAATACTTTTTTAGCAGGATGTTTAGATTGTCTTTTAACTCTTGCTGGTAAACATTCTTTCACAATTTCTACTAATTCTAATGTTGTTTCAATTGGTTTTGTTTCTCTTACTTGCACAATTTTTTTGGCTATAATAGGGGCAAACTTTTCTTCACCAAAGACATAAAATATTTTCTTTAATTCATCATATGTATAAAAGTTTACTACATCATATGCTTTTAAATATTGTTCAGTATCCATTCTCATATCTAATGTGGCATCTTGGGAATAACTAAATCCTCGTGAAGCTATATCCAATTGAAATGATGAAACTCCTAAATCATATAAAATTCCATCAACTTTAGTTACACCTTCACTAGCTATTTTTTCTTTAATCATTGAGAAATTAGTTTTAATAATTTTATAATTATTACTAATTTCTTTTAGTCTTTTATCAGCAATTTGAATAGCATATTCATCTTGATCTAAACAATATAATTTCCCTTCAGGGGATAATCTTTTTAATATTTCTGATGCATGACCTGCACCACCCATTGTACAATCCACATAGATTCCATTAGCTTTTATATTAAGTCCTGTGATTGTTTCATTTAATAATACGGGGATATGTACACTTTGATTCATTATATGTCAACTACTTTGCTTAACTCTTCCATGGTTGGAATTCCACTATTAAGATATTCTTCATAATTCTTTTCACTCCATATTTCCGCATGGTTTAAACTTCCTATAATAATGCAATCTTTATCAAGATTAGCATAATCAACTAATTTTTGTGTTAAACAAATTCTTCCTTTCACATCTACTTCAACTTCAAATGATCCAGATGTAAATGCACGGACAAATTGACGTGAAGTTGTGTTTGTTAATGATTGATGGGCAAGTTTATTAGCTATTTCTTCCCAATCAGATTTACGAAAGACATAAAGACATTTTTCAAATCCTCTTGATACGACTAAACTGCCTTCAAGATCTTTCTTGTATGCGACAGGAACAGAAACTCTTCTCGAGCTGTCTATTGTGCAATTATATTCACCAACTAACATTTTCTCACCTTCCCGTTTTGTCCCGTTTTCTCCCTTTTCATCCCAGATATGAGTATTATATAACACAAAATTAATAAAATCAAGCTTTTTTTAAAAATTTTTTAAAAATTTTTTTATTTTTATTTTTTATTTTAAATATAATTTCCCTAAATCATTCAATTTATGGATTAATTCTAATCATGATATTTATTAATTAATAACAAAAAAAGGTAGTTTTTTAATTGACTACCTTGTATATTATCGATATAAAAAAATTAAAAGTGCTTCATTTAAGAGCACTTTAATTGGAAATTATTCATCTTTTTCTTTCTTTTCTTTAATTTCTTTGACTTTTTTTCCATCATAGTATCCACATGAACGACATACTGTATGAGATAATGTTACTTCACCACAGTTTGGACATACATTTAATCCTGGCATTGATAAATTGTCATGAGTACGACGTTTACGTTTTCTAGTCTTAGAAATTCTTCTAGGAGGACAAATTGGCATCCTAACTCACCCCTTTCTTTAAATTTTTATATATTATTATATGACTGAAATAGCAAATATCTATTTATTTGATTTTTTCTTATTATTTTTTATTTTATTAGAATCATTATCATAAAACGATTGGATGTTAGTATCAATTGAATTTACTTCTTCTGTTCCATCTTTAAAGATGCGCATTGGTTTTTCTAAATAAACATTTTCCCAAATGACATTTTCTAAATCAATAGTATTTTTTTCAATGATATTTATATCATCATCATCTATTGTATCAAATATTTCTTCAACATCTAATGTTATTGGATAAATAACTGGTTCTAATGTTCTAGCACATGCTAATGTGAATGTTGCTTCAATATGAAGATTAAATATAAAACGATCATTTATGATATTTCTTCCTGTGCCAATGACATGAACAGGACTTAAATCTATTACATCATCTAATGATGTAATACGATCATGAAAATCATAATCTTCTTCAAATGTGAATGGTTGTTTTTGATATTTAAATAATTGTGAAAGTGACCATTTCATAATTTCACCATCCAATATGTATTACACAACATATATATTATACACTTTTTTTACATGAAAGTCAATTAGAAAATGCAACTGTGTTAATACTTTTTCAAAATGATACCAGTTTCTCATTTTTCAAAATGATACCACCTATTTGATATTTTTCACCTTC
>CANQVC010000032.1 GCA_947627195.1 uncultured Bacilli bacterium | reverse complement strand
CAATTAAAAAAATATCAAATAGGTGGTATCATTTTGAAAAATGAGAAACTGGTACCATTTTGAAAAAGTATTAACAACATTTAAGAAAACGTTTGACAAAATTAAAAAATGATGTATAATATAGTTATAACTAAATATATGAATAAAAAATAATTGAATTCTTGCTTATTTTATTTTATCTTATTTTACTTTAATATCTTATTATATTATATTTAAGAATTTATTATTTAATTTGTTCATAAAATTTAGTAAAACCAAAAGAGGAGGATGAAACATGAAGAAATTTTTTGCTTTCATTTTGGTACTACTTAGTGCTGTTGTTTTGGTTGCATGTGGAGGAGATAAGAATCCAACTCCTACTCCAACATTATCATTTGCAACAACTTCTTACGAATTAAAAGAAGGAGAAGAAGTAACATTAAATCCAGTAGTAACAAATTTAGAAGGCTCATATTTAGTCAAATATACATCAGATAACGAAGCTGTTGCTATAGTTACTGATAATGTATTAAAAGGACTAAGTGAAGGTAGTGCAGTTATTACTGCTGTACTTGATGGTTATGATGAAACATCTGTTACACTTCAAGTTACTGTTGTTAAACCAGAACCTGTTGAAGTTGTAGTAGAAAGTATTGAAATATCTGGTAACAACTCTCTTAGATTGAATGAATCAATTCAATTAACAGCGACAGTTGTGCCTGCAAATGTTAAAGTAATATGGGAGTCAAGTAAATCAACTACTGCATCAGTTGATCAAACTGGTAAAGTTACTGGTTTAAAAATTGGTACTGCAACTATTACTGCAACTGCTGGTGATAAATCAGATGAAATTGAAATTACAGTTTTACCACCACTTGCTACAGCCATTGACATTCAAGGTAATGCATCAATGGAAGTTGGTCAAATTCAAACATTAGTTTGCACTGTTACTCCTAATAATGCATCTAATGATATTAAATGGAGTAGTAATAACCAAACTGTTGTTGCAGTTAGTGATGGCGTAGTTAATGCCCTTGCTGAAGGTACTGCTGTAATTACAGCAACTGTTAATGATGGAAGTAATGTATCAAAAGATTTCACAATTACAGTTACAGGTTCTTATGACAGAAGTGTTATTATAATTGATTCAACATTAACAGATGGTCAATCATTTACTGAAAATGATATTCATTATGTTGAAGGTAAAAATGCATTTAAAACATTAACAGAATGCGTTAGTTTATTAGAAGAAGGAGCTAAAGTTGTTTACAAAAAAGGAACTTATGCTGAAAATCTAACAATTCCTGTTAATAATGTTACAATTGTAGGACCTAATGAAGGAATTAATCCTAATAAAGATACTAGAGTTGATGAAGCTATTATTAGTGGTACAATTAAACTTGCTGAAGATTCTAAAGGTGTTGTCATTGATGGTCTTGCTTTCACTGGTGATGGATGTGTAGAATCAATTAATGGTGTTCATAATTTCACATTCCAAAATAATAATATTTATGATATTACAATTGCTGCTAGTGATTATAAACCTGAAAACAGAGTTAGAACAAATGTTGTTTTAAAATTATATGAAGAACCAATTGCTGGAAATAATTTAACTGGTAATATTTTCATTATAAACAATTCATTTAAAAATTTAACTTGTGGAGCAATTAGTATTAGCCGTACTTCTCCAGATGAAAAAATAGTTATTAATGGTAATGTTATTCATAATTTTGGACCAGAAGGTATTCGTTTTGATGGTGGATACAATAGTGGTGAATATGAAATAACAAACAACACATTTGAAAATGATTCATTACAAAGTGGTTGTGCTATCTTATTTAGAGCATATAGTGCAAGATCAGGCGAAAAACAAAATGTTACAATTGAAAATAACTTATTTAAAAATATAGGTGATGTTTCATTATATGAAAATGCTTTGTTCGCAGCTGCTATTACATGTGGATACTTTAATAATAACCATGTTGATATGAAAATTAGATATAATACATTTGAAGGATGTACAAATGGATTATATTTATTAAATAACAATGAAGAAGGAAGTATTAAAACATGGAATGGTACTATTACATATAACTATTTCAAAGGTATTGCTAATTTTGCATATAGTGACCCACTAAATGCAGGAGATGCATCTCATAACTATTTTGAAGATGCTGAAGGTAATCCAATTACTGATGATGTAACAATTGCTGCATTAGTTCCTAATTGTGCAACATATGAAAATTATTTTGAAACAAAAGAAGCATATTTAGCTGCTATTAATGGTGTTGAAGGAGATATCAATTATTATGTTGATGGAAACTGGTCAACATTAGAACTAGGTAAAACAGTATCTTATGCTGGATTAGAATTAACAGTTGGTACAAATGCCTTTGGTACAATTTCTGAAGCATTAGAAAAAGCTCAAGCAGGTGAAACAATTTTAATTCTTGCTGGTAGTTATGCTGAAGAAATAACAATAACTAAAAATGTTAAATTATATGGACCAAATTCTAGTGTTAATCCTAACTTAGACACAAGAAAAGAAGAAGCAATCTTAACTGAACAAATTAAAATTGCTACAGGTGTTACAAGTGTTGTTATAAGTGGATTCTCATTTACTTTAAAAGGTACAATTGCTGCTGCAACAGATGATGCAAATGTAAGTGGATTAGAAGTATCTAGATGTCATTTCTATGATAATTCTGGTTTAACTGTGATTTCATTTGTTGGTAAAACAACTACAGCAAACTTTAAATTCACTGAAAACTTATTTGAAGATCCAGCTGATGAAACAGCTCGTTTCTTACGTTTCACTAATTTAACAAACTTAGAATATACTAATAATGTTTCTAAAGGTGCATATGATGTTCTTTATATCGATGAAACTGGTACTGCAACAAATAAAGGTGTATTTGGTGATATGGTTATTAAATTCAATGAATTTAATGAATGGATTCAATTTGCTATGAACATACGTTTATTTGCTGGTACTAAATTAGAAGTTAAAGGTAATACATTTACTTCAACTCAAACTGCTGCTAGTACTGATGGAAGATTCCTTGGTACAGTTAATGTATTTGATTTTGGTATTACTGAAAATGCAACAGTAGAAGTACAATATAACATTTTTAAAGATGTTCAAGGATACAATATTGTTCGTTTCCGTGATGCAGATCAATCATTAAAAGATAAATTAACAATTAAAGTTAATCATAATGAATTCATTGGTGATCCATTCTCATCAACTGCTTTAATTATTGAAAATCAAAGTGCTGCTTCAATTGTTAATGCTGATCAAAACTTCTTTGCAAAAGCTGATGGAACAGTTTATACTCCAGAAGATAAATTATTCACTAATGTTAGTTCACATACAAATAATTATGCAACAAAAGCTGATGCTGATAAAGTTGTTAATAATTATTTATTAGAAGGTAAAATAGGCTTCTCAACAGGAGAAGTAGTAGCTCCAACAGCTATTAGTATTACTAATAAAAAAGAAGCTTTATCATTTGGTGAAACTTATCAATTAGAATATACAATTACCCCAGCAGCAACAACTAACAAACGTGTTATTTTCACATCAAGTGATGAAAATATCGCAACAGTTAGTGGCGCAGGTTTAATTAAAGTTTCTGGTATTAAAGCTGGTACTGTTACAATTACTGTTTCATGTATTGCTGATGAAAAAGTAACTGATAATGTAACAATTGTTGTTACACATCCTACACAAATTGAAGTAAGTTATGAAGGTAATGCTTACTTAGAAGTTAATAAAGAAATTCAATTACATGCTGATGTTGTTCCTGAAGATAGTGAAGCTACAGTAACATGGACTTCAAAAAATCCTGAATTTGCTACAGTTGATGCAACTGGTAAAGTAAAAGGTGTTGCTAAAGGAGAAGCAACAATCGAAGCAACAATTGAAGGTACAGATGTAAAAGCTACAATCACAATTGCTGTTGTTCCTGCAGTTAGTGAAGATTCAGTTGATGCTTTAGATTGGATTTTAAGTCAAACTTTAGGTACTGCTTTACTTCAAGAAATTTTATACATTGGTAGTGATGATGGCTCTAAAGACTTTTTAAGAGTAGTTTGGGGTGCAGCTTCATTATTCCAATTCAAAGATTTAGAAGTTACTGAAAATTTATTACCAACAGATCATGCCAACTATCCAAAAGATAATGATGGAAAACCAGCTGTAAAAAGTAGTATCGAATTCATTACTGTTCATGACACAGCTAATACAGATAGAGGTGCTGATGGTAGAGCAAATTCAAATTGGTGTATAAATTCATCAAATGAAAGTACATCATGGCATTATACTGTAGGTAACGATGGTATTTTCAAACAAATGCCAGATGATGCAGTTGCATGGCATGCAGCTGATGGCTCAAGAGCATTTAATTTAATTGATAGTGGTGTTAAAGCAGATGATCCAAATGTTAAACCTAACATTGAAATTAAAGAAGGTGCTTTCTATGTAAATGGTCAAAGAACATCAATTCCACTTCCAACTGGTTCTTATCAAAAAAATGGTCAAACAATAACTGTTACTGCTTCAGAAAACAGTTTATGGACAATTGATGGTTTATATACAGAAGTAGGTACAAATGGTAATTGGTTTGTTAATAGTCCATGGTTATCACTTCAATACAATACAGAATTTGGTCATATTTCTAATGGTGGTGGAAACTATAATTCAATTGGTATTGAAAGTTCAGTAGAACAAAATACAGATGTATATTTAACATGGCAAAATCTTGCTAAATTAATTGGTTCTTTATTAAATGAATATAATTTGAAACCAAATAGAGTTTTAGCACATAATGATTATTGTGGTAAACCATGTCCTGGTACAATGATTAATGCTGGTTTATGGCCAACATTCCAAAAAATGATTGATGCAGAATATACTGCAGCAACAACTTATAAAGATTATAAGTTTACATTAACAAGTAATAATCCACAAATCATGGATAATACTGGTAAAATCATTGGTAAACCATCATATGCAACTGTAGTATCTTATACAATTACTGTTACAGGACCAAACAATTATAATAAGACATCTGATACATTATATACAATTGTTCCAGGTACTGTTAGTTTAACAGCAAAATAGTATTAAAAAGAGGCTCTTATGTAATATAAGAGTCTTTTTTTTAATATCAAAATTCTACTATAAACTTCATCTATAGGGTATATCAAATTTAATAAACCAGTAAAATTCTTAACAATACCTTTAATAAAAGAAGAAGCAAATGAATTGTTACTCACACAATCGATACATTAATAAAAATATTATCTTAAATTTATCATAATTATAATTGGAAAAAAATTAAAACTACTTGCATTAATTAAAAAATTGCAATATAATATAAATATAATTAAACATTTTATATATGATTAAATTTAATTAATTTTTTATTATAGTATCTATATAATTATTTGTTTTACTTATGCTAGTAATTCATTAATATATAGAAAATAAAAAGATAATATAAATACTTTTGATAAATTAAATATAAAATTAAAGTAAAGGAGTTAAATATTGTGTATAATTTAATGTCAAAGATAAGTAGAATTTTATTTTCGATTATATTTACTTTGTTATTAATGTTATCTATTTCATCAATTAGAGTAAATGCACCTACTAAAAACAGCGAAGAAACAATAATATGTAATGCCACATTGGATGATGATTTTCTTGATGACAGCATTATAATTGTATTAAAACATGATGTATCATTGAAATTCAAAAATTATGTTTGTGATGATTTTGCTGAAATTAATTGCATATATGTTGACGATTTAACTAAATATACTACAGAAATTGTGAAAGAACAATTAATTGCTGAAGAAACAGGTGATTGGTCTAAGTTACAAGATAGAATAGATAAGCATATGCTCGTAAATGTTGATTCTTTTCATCGAATATTATGTTTAACTATTGGTAATCCAGGTAAAGAAAATGTTATTAAAGCAATTAGAGAATTAGAAAAACGAAATGATATATGTTCTGCTGAACCTGATTATATTGAGAAAATAATTGATTGATTTATCAATTGATGATTCTAATTTTGAAATCATAGACATGTTGAAGTATATTTATAATTGTATTTAGATTTTATTAAGAGATTTAATGATAAAAATAATTAATAAAAATCTCAATGATATAAAAAAATGAGTTGACATATAATCAACTCATTTATTTATTTCATTTAATATTTCTTTTTTTAATTCATCAATAATATTTTCTTGTTTTATTTTACGAATAGCTTTTCCTTTTTTAAAAAGAAGAGCTTCATTAATTCCTCCAGCAATTCCAATATCAGCATCTTTAGCTTCCCCAGGTCCATTTACAACACAACCCATAATTGCAACTTTAATATTTGCATTATTAAATTGTTCCAAATATTTTTCAATTTCATTTACAATTGGAAACATATCATATTGTGTTCTACCACATGTTGGACAAGCAATTAACTTTGGTTTTGTTAATAAATTTAAAGATGATAATATTTCTCTAGCTACTTTTATTTCTTCAATTGGATCGGTTGATAATGATACTCTTATTGTATCACCAATTCCTTTATGAAGAAGAATACCAATTCCAATTGCTGATTTTATTGTCCCACTATATTGTGTACCTGATTCAGTTATTCCAACATGTAATGGATAATTAAAAGTAGAAGAAGCAAGTTCATATGCTTCAATGCATGTCTCTAATTCACTAGCTTTAAGAGATATGACAATATTATCATATGATAAATCTTCTAATATTTGGACATTTCTTTTAGCACTTTCCACAAGTCCTTTAGCAGTTCTACCATATTTTTCTTCAATATCTTTTTCTAATGAACCTAAATTAACACCAATTCTAATTGGTATATTTTTATCTTTACATGCCCAAACAATCTCTTTAATATGTTCTTTAGAACCAATGTTTCCAGGATTAATTCTTAATTTATCAACACCTGATTTAATTGATTCTAATGCTAATCGATAATCAAAATGAATATCAGCAACAAGAGGAATAGAAATATGTTTTTTTATTTCTTTTATACTTTTTGCATCTTCATAATCTAAAACTGCAACTCTTACGATGTTGCAGCCAGCTTTTTCTAATAAATTAATTTGCGAAACTGTTTTATCAATATCTTTTGTTCTAGTATTACACATACTTTGAATAGCAATAGGATTATTACCACCAATATTAACAGTTCCAATTTTAATAATTTTAGTTTTTTTTCTTATTATATTTTTATTTAAAATATTTGTATTAGTCATATTAATTATTATATTATTCAGTAACCTTTTTACGTTTTTTCTTTTTTCTTTGTGGAGAACGAATATGTTGTTCTCTTAAGATATTATAAATAGTACTACGTGATTGTTCAAAACCTTTTTCTTCTTGAATAATTTTAGCGAATTCAGTGAAATTTGTTCCTCGATATTCTTTACGATAAATACGAGCTATGGAAACACGTATTTCTTCATCATAAGTATTAATTGGTTTATTAAATTTGTTTTTATGAATGATACCACTATCACCTTCGGTAATTACTTGACGCTTTAAGTTACGTATTTGACGTGTTGAAACTTTTAGAAGTTTAGCAGCATGTGGACCATTAAATTCTTCATTGATAAGACGTTTAATGACTTTTAGTTTTCGTTTTTCATCTTTAGTAAGTTTTGGAGCTTTAACTTCCTCTTCAACAACTTTTACTTCCCTAAGTTCAATTGCCATGGTATCACCTTCCTTTCTTATTGTTTATAACATTTGTGATTTATAATGCTTGAATAACTATCCGATTTATTACTTCAAAATATATATTATTAATAATATTTTGATTCATATTTACATACTTATTTCTACTACTAATACATTTCATATTTTATCATAAGACGGGAAAAAATGCAATAACAACATTAAAAAAATTATGATTATTTTATGATTTAATGTTATAGTATTGTCCTGTTTTATTTCATTTATATTTATGTGATTTTGTTATATTTTTAAATTTATGCCTTAATATATATTAATCATTTATGAAAAAATTCTTGCATTTTCTATAAAGATGGTGTATAATACATTATATGAAGTAGTTTAGGAGGAAGTACAATGCGTGTAACTTTTTTAATGAAATGTTCCGTTTGTGGAGAAGAAAATTATTTAACTGAAAAAAATAAAAAAAATACTCCAGATCGTATCGAACAAATGAAGTATTGTCCAAAATGTAGAAAACAAACACTACACAAAGAAAAAACAAAGAAATAGTTTAACCCAAATATAAAAACACTTAAAAAAAGTGTTTTTTTATTTTGAATATCAAAAACACTTAAAAAAAGTGTTTTTTTATTTTGAATATCAAAAACACTTAAAAAAAGTGTTTTTTTATTTTGCTTCTCTTTTATTACATTTTTTTTATTTATTATATGATTTAATTATAATGGTGAAAAAAATGAAAGATAAAAAACAAGCAGGAGAAGAACTTAAAAAAGAAAATATCTTTTATTATGAAGCTATTGGCTTCTTTTCTATTTTATTATCAATTATTATTGTGGCAAAACTTGGTAAAATAGGTAAAGTATTAACAATTCTTTTTAAAGTTTCATTTGGTGATTGGTATTTACTTATTGTATTTTTAATATTTATTTATGGGTTATATCTTGTTATACAACATCGTCCTTTTGAATTTCAAAACCAGAAATTTATTGGTTATATAATTTGTTGCATCGGATTATTTATTTTAGCTCATTTTTCCGTACATAAATATGTATTATCTTCATCTGGATCTTATTTCAAAGCTACATGGATGTATTATAAAACATTTATTCAAACTGGTAATGACACATATTTAGGTGGTGGAATAATCGGAGGAATAATCTTTTATCTTATTTATTCATTATTAGGATCAATTGGAGTATTATTAATATCATTATTTATTGTTATTTTAGGATTTACGATGATTATTAATAAATCATTAGTAGATATATCCCATTTCTTTTATAAAAAAATTAAGAATGCTAAAAAATATGGTAAATCATTTAAAAGATTCTTTAAATATGAATTAGGTAATAATAATTATAATAAAAATCAATTATCAATTTATGAAAAAAAGAAGAATTTATCATTAAAATTATTAGATGATTATAAAAATTATTCTTTATTTGAAGAACAAGGAAAAAGATTAATTGAACAAAAAAGTTTAATAATATCTATTTTTCATCATTATTCATTACAATATAAGGAAGAAAAAAATAATATTGGATATAGTGCATCACTATTTATATTTCATATATATTCATCATTTGATTGTCAATTAATTGGTAATAAATTGAAT
This sequence comes from uncultured Bacilli bacterium, assembly GCA_947627195.1. GTDB lineage: Bacteria > Bacillota_I > Bacilli_A > ML615J-28 > CAG-698 > CAKOMG01. The sequence goes on along the minus strand of CANQVC010000032.1, from coordinate 14,016 downwards.
GATTTATTAGATGAAATGGTTTATTTATCAAGAAAGAATCAAAAATTACAAATTGAAATTAATCATAATAATCCTATGATTTTATCAATTAAATCATTATTAATGAAACAAAGTGTTATGAAAAACAATTATTTATTACCTGTTGGTATTACTATCGATAATGAGTTAGAAGAAATTGATTATGCAAAAGATGGTAGCTTTATGATTGTAGGTGATGAAAAGACAGGTATAAAAACTTTTATCATTAGTTTAATGATCGAAATATTTTATAAATTATCATATAATGAATGTTTGTTTTATTTGTTTGATGAAACTTTAGAATTTAATCATTATTATTTATTGTTTTATCAAATAATAAATGAAGATTTAAAAGAATATTTAAATAAAATTGTCCATGAAATAGATCATCGATTGAATTTAATTAGACAAGTAAATGTTACAAATATTGATGAATATAATATGGAATGTGAAGTAAATCATGAATATAAAAAATTTTCGAGAAATACAATTGTATTTTCATTAAAAGATGAAACTGTTGTAATGAATCAAAGATTTATTGAAGATAAAATAACATATATTGTGCAAGTGGGAAAAATTGTTGGGATAAATGCTTTTGTTATAAATCGATATCCTCTTTCATATTCCCAAACTTTTTATAATATATTTAATAATAAATTTGTTTTTCATTTAAATGATCCTAAAAATAGTAAATATGTTTTAAATAATAATCATGCATGTGTATTAGCTTTATATGGTGAAGCTATATATCAAAAAGATATTAAACAAATAAGAATGCAATTACCTTATATATCAAAAGAAGAAGTAAATAAAATAACAAAATAATAAAAAGTACTTTATGTTGCTTAAAGTACTTTCATTTTTTATTTTGGGCTTTTAAAATAGCTTCATAACGCATTTTTAAAGCTTCTTCATATTTGGAACTATCTTTAGGAATATAATATTTAGCATCTTTAATTTTATCTGGTAAATATTGTTGATTTACCCAAGCTCCTGGATAATCGTGGGGATATAAATAATGATCAGTATTGCCATCATATGCATAAGTATTCTTTAAATGAGGAGGAAGTGGACCTGAATTCCCTTTTTCAATATCATCTAAAGCAGCATGGATTGCTAAATAAGCACTATTTGATTTAGGAGATAAAGCCATATCACAAACAATAGTTCCTAAAGGAATAATTGCTTCAGGTAGTCCAACATCTAAAGCTACATCACAAGCAGCTTTAACTTTTGGACCCATACTTGGATTTGCTAAACCAATATCTTCATATGCAATTACGCATAATCTTCTAGTAAGTGATACTAAATCATCACTTGCTAATAATTTTGCTAAATAATGAAGACTGGCATTAACATCACTACCTCTAATTGATTTTTGTAATCCACTTAATGTATCATAATAACTATCTTCATTTTTATCAATTCCAATGACACCTTTTTGGATTAATGCTTTGCAATCTTCATATGTTATTTTATTATCTACACAAATACATGCAACATTTTGAATACCATTAATTAAAGATCTTACTTCACCATTTGATGTTTGAATTAAATATTTTTTAGCTTTATCCTCAATTGTAAGTTGAGGATTTAAATACTTCATTGAACGTTCAATTATTATTTCTAAATCTTTATCTTCTAAATCTTGTAATTTAAATACTAAACATCGTGAACGTATAGCTGGATTAACTGAATGATAAGGATTAATAGTAGTAATACCAATCATTATAATACTACCTTTTTCAACATGAGGTAAAAGGTAATCTTGAATATCTTTTTTCATTCGATGTATTTCATCAACAATTAAAACAAATCGTGAATAATCTTTGCCTTTCTCAATAGAAGAAGTAAGTTTAGCTTTATTATCCGTTGATGCATTAAAATTTTCGAAAGGTATATTTAAATATTCACATATTACATTGGCAATTGTTGTTTTACCAATTCCTGGCTTACCATATAAAATCATCGATGGTAATTGATCTTTTTCTAGTAATTTACGAATTACCCCATCTTTGCCTACTAAATGTTTTTGTCCAACAATTTCATCTAAGGTATGTGGTCTTAATTGATATGCAAGTGGCTCCATTTTACACCTCTAAAATAACATTGAATTATATGTTATTATTTTATCATAAATGATAAAAAAAGTAAATATTTTTATTTTTATTAAAATTTTAATAAAATAATTAATTTTTAATTTATTATATTTAAAAGAGAACCATGAATATAATTAATAAAGCATATTATTTATTTTTTGGAATTAAATTTATTCCAATTATACCACCAATACATGATGAAAGTATGTAAATTGTTCCTTTGATAAATAATTTTGCGTCTATTTCAATCTTCCATATCAAATGAATTAAAAAAACAATTATAATAATTATTAAGGATGCAATTAAACCTTCAATTAATCCATTTCTTTTCGCTACACTCGATGCTATAATTCCTAATATTAAAAAACTTAATATACCCATAAAAAATGTCACTATATGAAATGATTTTGTTTCACTATTCATTTTTCCTGAATAAATCAAAATTGCATAAATAATGGCAAATATGGAAAGAATAATAATAAATGATAAATATACAAAAAATATTTTTTGTAATCGATTTGTTTTAATTTGCATTTTTTCTTTTTTTCTCATTTTGTTCACCTACTTATTTATATGAAAGGAATATTTTATTTAGAAGATGATTTTATTAAAAATTATATTAAAATGTATTATTGTTTATTTTTTAATTTTGGTTATTTTAAAATTTATGGGAAAAAGAGAAATTGGACAATTGAGTTTGTTTGATTTTGCGATTATTTTGATTATAGCTGATATAATGGTAATTGGAATTGATAATAATGAAGAACCATTTTATTATTATTTAATTCCAATTATTATATTATCAATTATCCAAAAGTTATTAGCTTTTATTTTACTTAAAATTCCTAAACTTCGAAATTTTGTTGATGGTAAACAATCAATTATTATTTATGATGGCAAATTAAATACTAAAGAAATGAAAAAACAAAATTATAATGTTGATGACTTATTAGTTCAATTAAGATTAAAAGGAATTGCCAGTTTTTCCGAAGTACAATATGCTATATTAGAAACTAATGGTACAATTAGTGTTTTTAAACATGAAGATCATCCTAAAAATCCTTTTCCAGTTATTATAAGTGGAGAATTAGTTCAAGAAAATATCAAATTATTATCTTTAAAAGAAGAATGGATAAAAGAGCAGTTAAAGGGAAAAGAAATAAAAGATATAATGTATGCTAATTATGAAAATAATAATTTATATGTGATTCCCTATTTGGCGAAACAAGAAAAAATATGTAAATAAAAACAATATAGTTAATAATGCAATTGATAAAATAAACGATATTCCTAAATTTTTTAATAACATTGCGAAAAAAAGTAATAAGAAAAACAATATAATAAATGAAAATATTATATAAAAAGGTATATTAAAATGATATTTTTTATAAACAATAAATCCTAAAGCAAATGCTAATATATAATATGTTAATAAATAAGATATAATTAAACTATGATTTGATATGAAAGGTAAAATAAATAAAAAACCTAATTTAAGAACATGAATAATTGAAGAAATAATAAATAATGTTTTTGCTTGATTGGTTGCTTGTAAAGTAACACTAAGAGGTGATATAGCATAAAATATAATAAAAAATATTACATATTCATGGACATATTTACTACCAATTGTTGTGGAATATAATAAATTCATTGATTCATTACTATAAACCATTAATATTACTGTTATTAATATTGCTGGTAAAAAAGAATAGAATAATGATTTTTTAAGATAATGATTAATTACACTAGGTGATGAAGTTGTTAAATTAGGAAACATTGATGTTGATATTGACGATGGAATAAATGAAAACATCGTAATTAATGGTAAGGCATAAGCAGTAATTTCACTATATGATGATAATATTTCATCACTTGATTTTTTTAGAATTGTTAATGCTAATGTATAAATAATTGGTTCAAAGAAAAAAGTGATATTACTAATTAATCCTGTTAATGTAGTTGGAATGGCTATTGATAAAATTTCTTTTGTGCTTGTTTGATCGATATGTTCAATAAGCCTTTTTTTTATTTGTGATGATGTATAAATAATTGAACAAAATTCACCAAAACTCATGGCAATAATAGAAATTGTCACCATTAATATTAAATTATTTGAATTTGATACATAAAATATTAAAATAGTAAATGTAATTCTTGTAATTTGTTCAATTAAGTTAGCAATAGAAGTAATATTCATTTTTTGAATACCATTATAAAAACCTCTTAAAACTGAACTAATTGATGTTAAATAAATTAATGGGATACTTAATAAAATAGGATAATAACTAGATGGTTGCTTTAACCAATGATTTACTAAAAGATGTAAAATAATAATTAAAATAATTGAGGAAATTGTTGATGAAACAAGTGAAATAATAATTCCTTTTTTGATTGTTGATAAAGTTGGTTTTGTTGATGCGACTTTTGTTATTGCTATAGATAAAGACATACTTCCAAGTGATAAAAATAACATAATTGTTGGCATTGATATTGTATATAAAGAAATTCCTTCATTTCCTAGTAATCTAGTTAATATAATTCTATTTATTAAACCTAACATTCTTATTAATAAACTAGTAATAATTAAAATTATTGTATTTAAAATAACTTTATTTAAAATAATCTTATTTTTAAATTTTTTTATTATCATAATATACCTCTCAATTAGTAATTATTATGAAAATGATATATTTTTTATTCAATTTGTTTAAAAATAGTGCAATTTTTTCATTTTTTTGATATACTAATATAAAGAATACTAATTTGGAGGATTAAACAATGAAATACGAATACAAAAATTATATTGCATCTATTCAAGATTTTCCTAAAGAAGGCATTTTATTTAGAGATATTACACCATTACTTGCAAATGGTGATGTATTTCGTTCATGTGTTGATGATTTTTCATCATATGCTCGTGAAGTTCAAGCTGAAGTAATATTAAGCCCTGAATCAAGAGGTTTTATATTTGGCTGTCCAGTTGCCACAAACTTAAAATTAGGATTTGTTCCTGTTCGTAAACCTAACAAGCTTCCAAGAGAAACTATAGAAGCATCATATGAATTAGAATATGGTAAAAACACATTATGTATCCATAAAGATGCGATAAAAAAAGGGCAAAAAGTTTTAATTATTGATGATTTGCTTGCTACAGGCGGAACAACTCAAGCAGCAATTAAACTTGTTGAAGAACTTGGTGGTATTGTTGTTGGTATTGCATTTTTAATTGAACTTAAAGATTTAAAAGGAAGAGAATTATTGAATAAATATTCAGTACATTCTTTAATAACGTATTAACAAATGTTGTTATATTAGATTAGATAAATTTTTTAGAAAGGGGGTTGATTATATGAATAATATTATAAATAATAATAATAATATTAATAATAATATGTCTATTGAAAAAGTATTAGAACAAGCTAATACTTATTTAAAGAAAGAAAAAAATCTTAATTTAATTAAAGATGCTTATGATTTAGCAGAATTACATCATCGTGGACAATTTCGTAAATCAGGCGATCCATATATTCAACATCCTTTAGAAGTTGCATATATGCTTGCTTCAATTCATGCAGGTCCATCCACAATAGCTGCTGGACTATTACATGACGTTGTTGAAGACACCGATGTAACAATTGACATCATCAAAGAAAAATTTGGTGATGATGTTGCTAATATTGTTGATGGCGTAACAAAAATAAGTAAACTAAAATATATGACTAAAGAAAAAGTCTTAGCTAAAACCCATCAAAAAATATTATTAGCAATGACTAAAGATATTAGAGTTATTTTAGTAAAATTAGTTGATCGTGTTCATAATATGCGTACTTTAGATTTTCAATCAAAAGAAAAACAAATAAGTATTGCGAAAGAAACATTAGATTTATATGCCCCACTTGCTCATCGTTTAGGTATGTATCGTATCAAAGCTGAATTAGAAGATTTATCTTTTAAATACTTATATCCTGAAGATTATGAAAATGTTAGTACTTTAATTAAAAGACAAAGAACAATTCGCGAAGAAGATATCATTCGTATGGAAGCTAGATTAAACGAAATACTTAAAGAAAATGGCTTTGAAAAATATGAAATTAAAGGTCGAGTAAAGAATATTTATAGTGTTTATAAAAAAATGAAAACTAAAAATAAAGATTTTGACCAAATCTATGATTTACTTGCTTTACGTATTTTAGTTCCAACAATCGAAAATTGTTATCAAGCTTTAGGATTAGTACATGGTGAATGGACACCAATTCCATTACGCTTTAAAGATTACATTGCTACACCAAAACCAAATATGTATCAATCATTACATACAACTATAGTAGGTTTTGGTGGTAAAATATTTGAAATCCAAATAAGAACTTATGATATGGATAATGTAGCAGAGATTGGAATTGCCGCCCATTGGGCATATAAAGAAGATAATAAATCATATACTCCCCAAAAAGAACAAGAAGAACTTGTTGAAAAATTAAAATGGTATAAACAATTGACAACATATGTTGAAACAGCAGAAGCTGAAGATAAAGATCCATTAGAAAATATCAAAGAAGATATATTTTCTGCGAATGTTTACATTTTTACACCTAATGGTGATGTCATGGATTTTCCAAATGGCGCCACTCCTTTAGATTTTGCTTATCGCATTCATACTGAAGTAGGTAATCATACTGTTGGGGTAATTGTTAATGGTAGAATTGTTCCATTAACATATAAAATTAAAACAGGTGATGTTGTGGAAATAAAGACATCAAAAAGTTTTAATGGACCAACCGAAGCATGGTTAAAGATTGTTAAAACATCACATGCTAAACATAAAATTATTTCCATTTTAAATAAACGTAAAAGAGATTCTTTAATTGAAAAAGGACAAAATGAATTTGAAGAAGCAATGAAATCAGAAAACATTAATGAAAAAATTAATGAAAAAATGATTTTAGAAAACTTTTCCAAATATTCAGTTAATAATATTGATGATTTTTATTATGAAATTGGTAAAGGAAGTTTATCACCTAAAGGGGCAGTTAATAAATTATTTGGCACTAATCCTTTAGGAGAAGATGCTTTAATTAAACAATATAATGAGAAAGATAATAAAAATAATCATCCTGTAAGCTCACATGGTATTGTTGTCGATGGATTAGATAAACCACAAATTAAATTAGCTAGTTGTTGTCATCCTGTATATGGTGATGATATTATTGGTTATGTTAGTAAAGGCTCGGGAATTATTGTTCATCGTATGGACTGCCGAAATGTTAATCAAATTGAAGAAGAAAGATTTATTAATGTTTTTTGGGATACACAAAATGATAATAAATCATATGAAACAATATTACAAATTGTATCTTATTCTAGAAAAAATATTGTTGCTGATGTTATTAATTCTTTAAATAGTAGTAATGTTAGTATTTCAACGATTTCCTCATCTAATAATAAAAATGGTGAAATTATAACTAAAATTAAAATTTTAGTTAAAAATCTTGAGGAATTAGATAAAGCAATTGCTAATGTGGAAAAAGTACCTGATATATATTCTGTAGAAAGGGTTATGAGATGAGAGTAGTTATCCAAAGATGTTTAAATGCTAAATGTATTGTTGATGGAAATATTATTGGCAAAATAGATCATGGTTATATGATATTAGTTGGTTTTACACATACTGATAATATAAATAATATTAAAAAAGCATGTGAAAAAATCATTAATTTACGAATATTTGAAGATAAAAATAATAAAATGAATTTAAATATTAAACAAGTTAATGGACAAATTTTATCAATTTCCCAATTCACTTTATATGCTGATACTAATTCAGGAAATAGACCATCATTTAAAAATGCCATGGAACCTAAAAAAGCAAATGAATTATATGAATTATTTAATCAAAAATTAAAAGAATATGATGTAATTGTTGAAAAAGGTTCATTTGGTGCTGACATGAAAATAGATTTTATTAATGATGGTCCTGTTACAATTACATTAGAATTTTAATTTAAATGAAAGAATATATTATGCTAACAAATGATTTTTTTAAAAAATGGTATGCTTAATTTGCATTAAATGTTAATCCATTTATAATGGATGAATTTGTCAAAAAAGAAGATTGTTGTCCATGGCATATATTTACATATGGAAAAGTAAAATCTAAAATAGGCAATGATGCTTTAAAAGAATATCAAAAACAAAAAGATGATAAAGTATATTGTTATATAGGCAATGATTATAAAAATGGATTATGTGAAATTATAAATAATAATTATAATGAAATAATTAATCTAATAGATTATGGCGATGAAATATATCTAACATCTTTAGATTTTTCTTGGACATTTGTTATAACCCATGAACAATTATTTGATCCATATTTTATCAAAAAATAAATTTAAATAATAAATATATAAGATGTTACATAAATTATTTGCAACATCTTTTTATTTTATCAATATTTTTATCTTAACTTTTTTATCATTTTATGATATACTAATAGTATAAAGTTTCGCAATAATGGAAGAAAGGACAGACATATGATTAGAGAAAGATACCAAGAATTATTAGGCAAGGAATATAAATTTGATTTAATCGATGAAGTTGTTGATCTTAAAACACAATGTATAAAAGAACAAAATAAAGAATATTATTTTCTTTGTAATTTATTGATTATTGATATCTATATTGAACATCAAAATTTTGATGAAGCTTTAGAAATTGCTCAAAGAGATATTCAAAACTTTGATTCCGCAACTTTTAGAAATATATATTTATCTTATTTAGAAAGATTAATTTATATTTATATTACTAAAAAGAATTTTCGAATTGCGAAAAAATATGTTTTGGAAAAAGAAAAATTTATTGATAAAAATAACAATGATTTATTAAATCGTTGGTATTTAGAATTATCATATATTTATGGCGAAAGTGGTGAATTAGATAAAGCAGAACAATATTTAAATAAAATATTGACCAATCACCCATCTGATGAAATTCGTTCTTATGTTTTATGTAATCTAACAAAAATTTATATTGATTTAAAAAGATCATCAGAAGCTAAAATTTGTTTAAATGAATGTTTGCAAATTATCCAAGATCAAGAAGGTAAAGTATATTGTGATTATTTACTTGCTAAAAGTTTAATTTTAGATTCAAGATTTAAAGAAGCATTACAAATATTTGATCAAATGTTTCAAAAAGAAGATATTAATGAAATGACTTTATCAATGGTTAATGAATATCTTGAATTATTGATTCAAATGAAACTTTGCGAAAAAGCATTGCTTGTTATGAATAAAATGGGTATATTCATGAATGCATCTAATGATTTAATAACTAAAAAAGCTTTTTTAGTTAATAAAATAAATTATTTTGTTGCAATTCAAGATATTAATCCAATTTCATCTTTATTAGAAGAAATTAAAAATATAGATGAAAAAATAATTAAAGAAGAACAATCGACATTAGATGAATTTTATGAAGATGATAAACAAGATTCTGTTGAAAGAAGTGTAACTAATGTCATTGAAAAAATTGATTCATTAACAACTTTAGTTAATTGTTCATTAAATAATGATACATTAAGAGATTTAATGATGGATTATTGTAATAAATTACAAAAAATCATTCCTTTTGATGAAACAACATTCTTATTATTTAATAGTATAGATGAAGAAGAATATTTAAGTTCTGAAGATATTTTATGTGTTCATTACAAAAAAGAAAGAGTTTATGAAAAGAAATTAAGATATGATCAATTACATGATACTGTTGTGGAAATGTTAATTAATAAAAAGGAACCTCTTTCTCTTTCATTAACAAATGATGATCTTTCTTTAAAAGGAGTATTTAGTGGTAATGATGCAAAAGATGATGGTGTAAAATATTTATCAGCTTTTCCATGTGTTCATAAAAATGACATTTTTGCTGCTATCATTTTTGCTTCATATGAAAATGATTTAACAACTCAAGACAAAATAGTTTTATTAAAAGTTGCTTCTAAATTTTTAGAAGATAAACTAGTTTCTACTCTTCTTCATGGTAATTTAGAAGAAATAAAAGATTCATATAATACTTTAAAAGAATCTTCTAATCAAGAATTAACTATCGTGAATAAAGATTACATTTATTTAACTGAAGAATTAAAAAATGTTTTACGTTATAAAATTGGAACAATTTCTAAAAAAGAATATTTGAAAAAAATATCACCAATGGATATTGATCGTTATCAAGAAACAATTGAAAATAATGATCAATATGAAATTGAATATCGTTTAGTAATTGATGAAAAACATTATCCTGTTGTGGAAAAAATGAAAAAATGGCAAGATCCTAATACAAATGAAGTAATATTTAAAGGAACAATCCACTTAATAGAAGAAAAATCACTTGATACAGTCTTAGGAGAAAAAGAATTTAAAGAAAAATTAAATTTATTAAAAAAAGACATCAAGCAAATTGAATTTAAATTTTCTTTAATTCGTATTCGTGGTGTTAGTAGTGAATTTCAAGATTTAAAAGAAACATTTGGTACTGATCCATATTATTTACCTGATGGAACATTTGTTATATTTTTAATAAATGAAATTAATCAAGTAAGGTTAGAAAATCTAGTTAAAAATTATGTGGATCGTTGTTCAATTATTAGATATCCAAGAGATATTATTAATCTAGATGAAGCATTAAAGGTTTCAAAAATATTATTAGAACATCAAAATTTATTCTTTACTGAAGATTTATATAAAGAATATTTAAAGAAAGTTTCAATTGCTAATGAAGTTAAGAAATTTTATAATTCTAAAGTTCCTCTAATTAGAACATTATATTATTCTTATGATGATACTTTATGGGGTGAATTAAAAGCTTATGTTGTTGGAGTTAATGAACGTGATAATGCTAGAGATTTATTAACAATTGATATGTTAAAAGATTATGATATTCATGTATATTTAGAATCATTAAAAATTGAAATTAAACATCCAACTTTATTCCCTATATGTAATAATGCTTTAATTGAGTTATTAAGAGAAGGAAAAATTAAAAAGCAAAGTAATATTTATTTTGTTTTACATCAAAATGATGAAAATTTATCAACAATCATGGATGTATTAAGAGATGCAGGCATGAAAATATTTGTTGATTCATCAATTATTGATGATGTTGATGCTTATAATTTAAGTTCAGGTTTAGTATGTGGTGTTACAATATCTAAAGGTATTGAAAGTCCAATGCGAACTAAACTGTTAAAACTTGCTGGTATATTTGATTTAATCATTGCTAGTTCTTATCGCATGAATGATTGGAAAAAGAATATATATCGCAGTGAAAGAACAGAAAAATTAAACTAGGTGATTTATGAAAGTACTTGATTTTATTGCTGCTATTTTTGTTCCAGGGAAAATGAGTAGGTTTAAAAATATGATTGTTATTATTCCTTTATTCATTTTACTTTTAGGATCATATATAATAGCATTACCATATTCTGTATCATTAAGTAAAAAAAGATATGAAATATTAGATTCAGCACCTAATTATCATTTAGATATTTTTAATTATGTTGTTGATAAAGATGATGAAAATAATTTGTTTACTGAAGAAGAATTATTAAAATATAATGATGAAAATAAACAATTAATCTATGAAAGTGATTTAAAATCATTTACCTTTAAAACTTTAGCTGGTAATTATATCCCTAATGAAAATGAAACATTTGAAATTGGTAAAGAATACATTTTAAAATCAATTGTTCCTAAAAAAGATGAAGAAGGTATAATTATTGAAAATCATAATTATTACATTCATCTTGTATTTGATATTTTTGATCCAAATAATAACGAAGAAGTATCATTTGATATTCCTGAGAAATTTGATAAATTACCAAGTGATGAAGATGGTGAATTTCGTCATTTCTTAGTAGTATTTTATAGTGATGGATTTGCTTATCGTAGTGCATATGATGTAGAAAATCATTTACGTTCATTTTTTATGGAATATAAAAAAGTTAATATCGATTTTAGTGAATTAAATGATGCTACATATATTTCGCATAAAATTGCTGATATGCTTGTTCCTGTAGTTAAATTGAATTATACATTTTATTCATTTATTTATGTTATTTTAATTCCTCTTGTCGTATCTTTATTATTATGGCTTATTTTAAGAAAGGGTAATTCTTTAATTACATTTAAAAATTATTTTAATATTGCTGGATTAGTTGCTATTCCTTTAATTATAATCTTTTTTAGTATTTCTTGGATACCTATCTTTTTAAGAAAAGGAATTATGGAATATTTCCCTGTTGCCTTTTTAATATATTATATTATATGTGTTGGCTATATAAATAAAAGAAGTTCTATTGAATAAATGTCATAAAAATATATCACTCTTCATATAGTTTAATGAGTATGGAGGGTGATATTTTTGTTTAAGAAAAAGCAACTAGCATTAATTTTATTAACACTTGTGATGATGTTGACGGTTTATTATTTAAAATCTCCGAAAAAAGAGGTGGATAAACCTGTAGATGAAAATCCGATTGAAGAAACAAGTGGAAGATTAGAACCATTGACTGCTATGAGATTAGCATTAAAAAATGAAAGAACGGAAGCTATGTTAGCACTAGATGCGATTATTGCTTCAAATGAATCAACTACTGAACAAGTAAATATTGCAATTGAAGAAAAAAGATCATTAAATGAATTGAATGAAAATGAATTATTACTAGAACTTAAAATAATTAATTTGGGATATCGTGATGCTTTTGTTCATGCAACTTCTAATGGTGTAGAAATTACAGTTGTTTCTGATGAACATTCAATTCAAAAAGCCAATGAAATTATTTTAATGACAATGACAGGATTTAATCGCAATTTTAATAATGTTAGTGTAGAATTTGAAACAGTATCAGAAGTAATGGGTATAATTGATGAAGCAGCTTAGCTGCTTTTTTTTCTTTTTTTCTTTTAAAAAGAGCTAAAATATGGTAAAATATATGTAATGAATTAATGGAGTAAAATACATGAGAAGAAGAAATAGTCGAATTATAGCTATGATTGTTATGTATATATATGATATACGTAATGAAATTATGGTTAATGATGTAATTTCTTTATTAGAAAATGAAGAAAATTTTAATGATATTGAATATGATTTAGATTTTGTTAATGACCTAGTTTTAGGTACAATTACTAATTTAAGAGAAATAGATCATATTATAAGTTTGAATCTTAAAAATTATACATTAGATCGTTTATCATATGTTGATAAAAGTATATTAAGATTAGGTACTTATGAATTAAAATTTACTGAAACATTTAATGAAGTAATAATTAATGAAATGATTGAAATATCAAAAGAATACACCGAATTAGATGATTATAAAACATCAAAATTTAATAATGCTGTTTTAGAATCAATAAGAAAGGCTGTTCAAAATGGCTAATAAGTATTTAACAGTTTCTGCTTTAAATAAATATCTTTTTTATAAATTTGATTCGGATTTAAATTTAAGAAATGTTTATTTAAAAGCAGAAATTTCTAATGTTAGATTATCTAAAGGAATATTATATTTTGTTTTAAAAGATAATGATGCTGAAATAAATGGCTTAATGTTTCAAAATGTTTTATCAAAAATTAATTTTACCCCTAATGATGGTATGACAGTTTATGTCAATGGTAAAGTTAGTTTGTATGAAAAAAGAGGAACATATGCTATTACTGTTTATAATATGGAACAAGCTGGTATAGGTGATTTGTATTTAAAATTCATTGAATTAAAAAATAAATTAGAAAAAGAAGGATTGTTTGAGGAAAGTCATAAATTAAAAATTCCGAAGATATCTAATTATATAGGTGTTATAACTAGTGGTACAGGAGATGCAATGCATGACATTTTTTCCACGAT
>CANQVC010000031.1 GCA_947627195.1 uncultured Bacilli bacterium | reverse complement strand
TTAATATTGGGCTTAATGTTATTTATAAATGTTATTAGCAATATTATAGAAATATATTTGGGAGAAAAATTAATTGTTAAAATACGTTCAAATATAAATAAAGAAATATTTGATAAAATAAGCGTTACTGACTTTAAATATTTTGATGATAACTTGTTTTATGATAATTATTCTTGGACAGTAAATCAATTAGTAAATCAATCTCATGCTGCAGCAAGATTTATCTGGAATATAATTTCCTCTTTGGTTACAATAATATCTCTGGTTATTTTAATGATTAGTATGGATTGGATTGTAATCCTATTTTCTATAATGTCTGTAATTATTGCCACAATTTTATCATCTAAAATTACTAAACTACATTATAATAAAAATAATGAATCTATTTTGTATAACAGGGGACATGGATATATCAATAGGTTATATTATTTAAAGGATTATGCATCAGTTATTAAAACTACGGAAGCCTCAGAAATTTTAAATAAAAAATTTGATGAAAATACTGATGAATTAGTTAATATGGCTAATAAATACAAAGTTAAATTAACTATATTAGGTATATTAGAATTTCTAAATACTTATATTTTTATGGGATGTACAATTATTTACCTATCTTAAAGAATTCAAAATAATCAAGGCATAGGAATTGATGATTTTGCAGCATTAATTGTATCAGCAACTACATTAAAAAACCAATTGACTAATTTTTTGAAGATCATTCCTAATTTTCAAAACATTTCACTATATGGTGAAAGAATATATAATTTTTTTAATACTATTTCAAATATAGAAAATTCTAATAATACAAACCAAATTAATGAGTTACCTTTTAGTATTGAAATGAAAAATTTAAAGTTTAAATATAAAGATATTTATGTATTAAATGACATTGATATTTATATAACAAAAGGACAAAAAGTAGCAATCGTTGGCGAAAATGGCGCAGGTAAAACAACAATAACTAATTTATTATTGAGATTATATGATCCAGAAGAAGGAACGATATCTATAAATGATGTGCCATTAAAAACCTTAGATCTTAATAAATATAGAAATAACATAGGAGTTGCGTTTCAAAAAAGTGTTAGTTTTTCATTAACAGTTCGTGAAAATATGATGTTTTACAATGATAAAATAACTGATGAGGAAATTAATGAAATTTTTGAATTAGTTGGTTTTGATAAAGTAATGAAAAGGGGAGAATTCACATTAGATTCATATTTGACAAAGGAGTTTCATAAAGACGGGCTTGAATTGTCAGGCGGCGAATTACAATTATTCGCAATTTGTAGATTGTTTACAAAAAAATTTGGTTTATTGATTTTAGATGAACCATCTGCATCTTTAGATCCTATAGTGGAATATAATTTAAATAATTTAATTTTGAATGAGATAAAAAATACTACTATGATTTTAATTTCACATCGATTATCGAATGTTAGAAAATGTGACAAAATTTTCTTTATTTTAGATGGGGAAGTATTAGAGAGTGGAACACATGATGAATTAATGAATATAAATGGTAAATACTGTGAGATGTTTAATAAACAAGCTGAAAATTATAGGTGAAAAAATGGGTAGTGTCAAATAAAGCATGGGAAATACTGGAACAAATAAAGGGCATAACTGAAAATGCCCTTTTTATAATTTTTAAATATAAAAAACTCCCTATAAAAAGTGTATAATATAATATTAAGTACTTAAAATGGTTGAAGAAACTATCTACTTTTATAAAGAGAAAAGAGAAAACCATAATTTAGAACATGTAAAAGTTTGTTTAAATATACTATTTTAATGAGAAAATATGATTTCTATAAAAGATGTCTAGTATAATAAGGATTTGAACAAAAAGATCAAGAGACATGTATATTTTAAAATATAATTTAAAGTATACAAAAAAAGTAGCTTAAAAGTAGACTTTAAAGTAACTTTGTAGTATTCTTAAGTTAGGAAGGTGATGATTTATATGAATATTAATTTGAAAGAAAATGAAGAAATTGAATTTAAAGAATCATTAGCTCAATTTGATAAAGGTTTTAAATCTTTATCTGCTATGCTTAATAAAAATAATTATGGTGCTATTTATTTTGGTGTTAAAGATAATGGAGATATTTGTGGCGTTTCGATAGGAAATAACACTCTTAAAGATATTAGACAGCGAGTTGAAAAATTAATTAAGCCACAAATTATGATTCATTTAGAAATTAAAAAGTACGAAGATAAAAATGTTGTTGTTTTATCATCTGAAGGTAGTGACATTCCTTATTCTTGCGATGACAGATATTTTATTAGAAATGTATCATCAGATGATCAAATTGAACCACAACTATTAAGAAAAATGTTTGAAGCTAGTGATTCTGATTTAATTTCAAATTATAAATCTTATAATCAATCTTTAACATTTCATCAATTTCTTGAATATAATAAAATAAAAGGGCTTCATATTACAAATGAAAATAGTTTTTTAAAAAGTAAAGTTTTCTTTACTAGAGATGGTGCCTATAATTTAATGGCTTTCATTCTTTCAGATCAAAGCAATGTTTCAATAAAAGTTGTTAAATTTAATGGTACTGATAAATCATCTTTTTCCGAAAGAACTGAATATGGAAATCAATGTTTATTAAACTCAATTAATGATGTTTTAACATATATTAAAAGTTTAAACACTACTAAAATAGATGTGATTTCATCAACATCAAGAAAAGACATTCCTTTATTTGATTATGAATCTTTTAGAGAAGCATGGATAAATGCTTGTTTACATAATCGTTGGATAGAAATGATTCCACCATCTATATTTATTTATGATGATCGAATTGAAGTATTATCTTATGGGGATCTTCCCTATAATTTATCAAAAGAAAATTTTTATAGTGGAACAAGTATTCCAATAAACAGAGCCCTTAAAGATATTTTTATAAGTGTGGGATTAGCAGAGCAAAGTGGTCATGGTGTTCCAATTATTGTTTCACATTATGGAAAAGAAGCCTTTTCTTTCGAAAGTAGTACGATTAAGGTAACATTACCATTTGCTTTTGAGCCTGATTATGTTTTAGGTAGAAAAGTAAGAGAAAATATCGTTAATAATTTAAATGAAAATCAAAGAAAAGTTCTTAATTATATATTTGAAAATCCATATGCAAATCAGCAAGAAATTGCTAGTAAGTTAAATATGAGTTTGTCTAACATAAAAAAAATAACAGCAAAATTACAAGAGATTAATCTTTTAGAAAGAAAGGTAAGTAAAAAAAGTGGTTATTGGCATGTAAAACTATACTTATAAAAATTTTAAAGTATAAAAAAAGTAACTTTAAAGTAGACTTTAAAGTAACTTTAAGGTAACTTTAAATCTAAAATTCATAAAAAATTATATACGTATAATGAAATTAAAAATGTCATCAATCGCTAAAGTTAAAAATCATAAAGGAGTAACTTGCCTTTATTCAAATATTACAATATGAGATAAAAAACAAAAAAATATAAAAGAGAAGTAGTAGGTAAGATAGATACAGAAGGTAATGAAATTATATATAAAAAAGCCAACAAATGTATTGATGTTTTATCACATTAGTTCATTATATAATATGTGTCGATTCATTATTATCAAATACACAAAAATAGTTAGAATTAAATGATACAGTTTTAAAAACGCCACTACACACTATAACTGATAATACCAATATAGCAAGTCCTATCATCATAGGACTTGTTATAATTTAAAAATATTAATAAAAACTCACTACAAAAAAGTGCATATTATACTTGAAACTCCCTATAAAAAAGTGTATAATATAATATGAGGTAATAAAAATGTTTGAAAGAAAAATTTATAATGAAATTGTTTCATGGCATAATTCATTAAATATAAAGAAAAGAGCTTTAATCATTAAAGGATTAAGACAAATTGGTAAGACAACTATAGTGAAAAGATTTTGTGAATCACATTATGAAAATGTAATTTATATTGACTTTATGCACAATCCATCAATTAAATCATTATTTGATAAAGATTTAAATGTTGATGAATTAATTGTTAGTTTATCAGCTTATAATTTAAAATATAAGTTTATTCCATATAAAACAATAATTATATTTGATGAATTACAAGAATGTGCTAATGCTAGAGCTGCCATTAAACCATTTATGGAAGATGGAAGATTTGACATTATATGCACTGGCTCTTTATTAGGTTTAAGAGGATATAATAAAAAAGTATCATTAGGTGTTTCAACGGGATTTGAAAAAATCATCATTATGCATTCAATGGATTTTGAAGAATATTTATGGGCTATTGGTCTTGATAAATCTGTAATTGAACATATTAGAAATGCTTTTTTAAATAAAACAAAAGTGTTACCAGCAATAAATGAACAATTAATGAAATATTTTAAAGAATATCTTTGTGTTGGAGGATTACCAGATGTTGTTAATGTTTTTATTAATACTCATGATTTAAATCAGGTAAAAGAAATCCAACAAAGTATTCTTGAAAGTTACAAAGATGATTTTGGTAAACATTTAAATAGTAAAGAAACGCAAGAAATTAATGAAACAGAACTAGAAAAAATAATGGAAGTATATAATTCAATCCCTAGACAACTCGCTAAAGAAAACAAAAAATTCCAATATAAATTAATAGCTAATAATGGAAATAGTAGAAAATATAATAATGCTATTACTTGGCTTGAAGAATTTGGATTAATTAAGAAATGTTATAATTTATCTAATTTAGAATTACCATTAGATGCTTATAAAGATTCTGATGTTTTTAAAATATATGTAGCTGATACAGGATTATTTGTTGCTATGTTAGAAGATGGAACTTGTGATAATATTATAAATGGTGATTTAAAAATATATAAAGGAGCAATTTTTGAAAATATAATTGCTGATGCTTTTAATAAATCTCATAAAGAATTATATTATTATCATAAACAAAGTGGATTAGAAATTGATTTTGTTACAAAATATAATAATGAATTAACTGTCATAAAAGTTAAAGCAACTAATGAAAATGCAAAATCATTAAAAGAAGTTTTAAATAATAAAAATAAATATAATGTAAAAAATAATTTTAAACTTGCTAATACTAATGTTGGCATAACAAATGGAATTAATACAATTCCTTTATATATGGCTTTTTTAATAAAATAATGATATGTAATTTAAAATTAATTGCATTATCATTAAAAATTAATTATAATATAAATGAAGTTTATTATATAGGATTTTGTTATGAATAAATAATATTATTAATCTAAAAAATGGCTCTAAAGTTTACTGATTAAATTTAATCGAAAATTCTTTAGAACTTTTTATTATAAAATAACAAAAATACTTGAAAAATATAATAAAATCTATTACAATAAGATTATATAATAAATATTAGTTAGGAGGAGAAGATGAAAAAAAGAATTTTATTAATTTGTTGCTGTTTGTTATTTGTGTTTTTATCAATGCCTGTTAGAGCACTTCAACCTGATGCATATACAATAATTGCTAATCCAGCTGAAGATGCATCAATTGAAATGAATATTAATTGGCATACTGATTTAAAATATACAAAGAGTTATGTTGAATATACTAAGAAAACTGATACAAATTGGACTTCCTCAAGAAAAGTATATGGAACATATGAAGAAAATAATGTTTTTGATGGAAATTATTCAAAAAAAGCAAATGGTGATAATTTTTATGAAGAAGCTATTTTCTTAGATTATTCCGCAACATTAACTAATTTAGAACCTGGTACAGAATATATGTATAAAGTTGGACAAGATGTTTTAAGTGATGTTCATTATTTTAAAACAGCAAGTGATGATGGTAATTTTAGTTTTGCTTGGATTAGTGATTATCATTCATATACACCACTTCCATCACGTTTAACGAGTGCTGAAAAAATGATGGAAACAATTGTTAATCATAATAAAGGTGTTGATTTTATTTTCTCTACTGGTGATGATATTGCTTGGGGTGGTAGTTATTCATTCTGGCAAGACTTATATGAAAAAGAAAGTCATCATAAAAATTATATGTATGCTGGTGTAATTGGCAATCATGATTATATGGATCGTACAGATTCTAAAAATAGTAATCAATTTTTCAAAACAGTTAACAATTACCCTTTAAATGGATATGAAGGAGAAGAAGGAGTTTGTTATTACTTCATTTATTCAAATGTTTTATTCATTACATTAAATAATGAAAATATGAAAACATCTGAACAAGTAGAGAAAGCGCAAAAATGGTTTGAAGAAGTTGTACAAAATAATCCAACTCAATATATTATTGTAGCACAACATTATGAATGGTTTAATGGAATTAATGGTGCTAGTAGAAGTGCTGGAGAAGTTCGTTGGCGTCAATTATTTGATAAATATGGTGTTGATTTAGCTTTAGGTGGTAATAATCATATTTATTTAAGAACTAATTCTTTATATGATGGTAAAGTATCTAATGATCCTAATAAAGGAACTGTTTATATTGATGCTCCATCATCTGATAATGAACGTGGACAATCTATGAATGATACTTTATCAAATAATCAAGATTTGATTGCGAAAAGATGGACTGAAGGAGGAAATACTGTTGGAGGAATGGCAGTTAATGTCACAACAGAAAATATCAAAGTTGAATTATTAGATCGCAATAGTAATATAATTGATTCAGTTATTATTAATAGTCGTCGAGATGTTCATCCAATTGGTAATTTCAACAAAGAAGAATTTGAAAATTCATTTCAATACTATCCATATTCTTCAACGGCTGGTGTATTATCTTGTTCATCAAAAGGAATTAGATTTATTAATAATATTAAAATATCATTAGATAATAAAATATTAGTAAGTCAATCAATCAAAAAATTAGAACATACTAATATTGTTTTAGAAGGATTAAAAGAAAATAGTTTAAATACATTAGAAATATTTCTTACTTATTGTGATAACACAACTTCCCAGAAATCATTTGTGATTAATACTAATATAAATAAAGGGTCAATACAATCATTTAAAGCCGAAATTAAAAATAATCAATATGTTTTATCTTGGGAAAATACTTTTAATAATAACATAATTGATAAATATAAGATATATCAAAATGGTAATTTTGTAAAAGAAATTACAGATAATACTAATAATTGTATTATCGATGTAAATGAAATTTCTTTATTAGATGAATTTAAAATTGAAGCTTATCAAGGAGACTATCTTGTAATTAGTCGAACAACAAATTATTTTGATTCATATGATGCTAATTTAGATGGTATTTTTTCTATTGAAGATGTTAAAGAATTACAAAAAGTAATTGTTCATCAAATTACCTTTTCTAATGAATATCAATTATTATATGATTTCAATAATGATGGTATATTAGATATTGCCGATGCAAGTTATTTGTATTGTTATTTAGAAAAAAAGATTCAATCATTAAATGAAAAGAAGTTTAAAGTAACATTTATTGATATGTATGGTAATATTATTGACATCAAAGAAGTAACATCAGGAAGTGATGTAATTCCGCCAACAAGTGAAATTGATGGATGGATATTTATATCATGGAATGAAGATTATCATAATATTTGTAAAGATAAAACAATTCAAGGAATTTATATAAAGGATGAATAATATGAAGTCATTTAAAATAATTACCTTAACTACTTTTATATTTTTTGTTGCTATATTTTTTACTGCTTGTACAAAAGAAGAAAAAGTTAAATCTATTGAGATTGTGGAAGATAATGTTTGTATTTATAGCAAAAATATAAATTTAGAATTATATCATCTTCATGTCATTAAATTAGATGATTCTGAAGAAACAATTTCTATTAATAAAAATATGATATCTTCTAAAGATTATAAAAAACTTTCTCAAGAAGGAACATATGATATAACAATTTCATATGGTAGTTGTAGCGCTATATGGCATGTTGAAGTGGCAAATGAAGTGCGTGTATCATATATTTATTTAACACCTAGTAGTATTGTCAGTAAATTAGAAGATTTCAAATATTATTCAATAATTGTGGAAATGTATTATAGTGATGGAACAACTGATTTAATGCCTTTATCATTAGACATGGTTTCTAATGATGAAGCTGGTTATTTATTATCAGCAGGTACTCATGATATAACTGTTACAGTTGATAATGCATCAAGTATTCTTCATGTTGATTTAAAACCAAATGAAATAGATGTAAATGAAATTAAAAGAGATGCTTTTATTTATTGTTTAACTGAAAAAGTAGATGAACATTATGAATCAACTTTTTATTATCAAGGAATATTGCCTTTTGTTTCTTTCCAATTTTCTTTAAAATTAGCTAGTAATCAAATTAATAATCTTGAATGGATAGAAAATGAAGAAATAGGTGGTTCATTAATTATTAATCAAATTGAATCTAATATTTATATTAGTTATACTAATATAGATAATATTAATAGTTTAGTTAAATTATTTACAATTAAATATGATAGTAATCAACAATATCGTAATTTTGTTTTAAACAATGATGAAAATTATAGTTGTTATCAAGTTAAAGATAATGAAATAATAGAAATAAAAGATTTCTTTATTAGTTTATCAAGATAAAAATACATATGTTTTATTAATAAAAAGGCAGCTACTAAATAACTAGTAGCTGCTTATTTCATAAATTATTTTGAAATGAAGTAAAGGATACACCAACAACATTAGATACAGGTAAGGAAAATGCTATTCCTTGTCCAGGTGTTTGCATACCAACTTCATTATACAACGCATGTAGTATTGCATCTTTTATATCACTTGAAACTAATATCATTACAATTTCTTTTTCTGGTTGAATTATTATTCCATAAAAAGCTTCAGTATCTTTGTTACCTGTTCCTCTTGCTGTCATAATAGTTCCACCTTTTGCCCCATTTTCTTTAGCTGTTTTCATAACTAAATCGGTAAAACCATTATTAACAATACAAAATATTACTTCAAATTGTTGCTGATTTTCCATGATGATTTTCTCCTTTCTTCAAACTTTTTGTGGCAAATTGATAAGTTCTTTTACCAACAATACTAGTAAGTGGAATAGTAAAAGCAATTCCATTTTCATGGCTTTTAATTTCTTCTTGTAAAATAGAAAATAGTTCTGATAATTTATTTTC
The DNA here is from genome assembly GCA_947627195.1 of uncultured Bacilli bacterium. Classification (GTDB taxonomy): domain Bacteria; phylum Bacillota_I; class Bacilli_A; order ML615J-28; family CAG-698; genus CAKOMG01. The sequence goes on along the minus strand of CANQVC010000031.1, from coordinate 14,955 downwards.
TTTAATCAAACTAAAAATGACAATTTTTTCCGTTTCCGCAAGACCAAAATAACTAAGTATTTCTGATGTTGCTGTTCCTTTACCTAAAATAGATGATTGAATTGTAACATCATATTTTTCATATAAATCAGTAAAATAATTTCCTTGATTTCTCGAAACAACAGTAATTAATAATTGAAGTTTTTGTATTGGCGTTGTTTCTTTTTTCTTTTTAAAAGGATGAATATCTGGCATAATTTGCTCCTTTAATTAAAGTAAATGATTTGATCATCATCAACATCAATTTTACGTGGTTGAAGTGATTTTTCAATTCTCTTTTGTTTCATTATAGCAATGAAACCTAAAATTTGAATAGTTAGAAGAGGAGTCATTGCGACCATTGCCACAATCCCAAAAGCTCCTTGCATAATATTTTGTTCTCCTAAAATAGTACTACATGCACCAACCGCAAATGGTAATATAAAGCCAGCTGTCATTGGACCACTAGCAACTCCACCTGAGTCAAAAGCAATCGCGGTATAAATTTTTGGTACAAAGAATGTTAATAATAAAGATATAGCATATCCAGGAATTAAATACCATAAAATACTAAAACCAAATAATATTCTTAACATTGATAAAGCAATAGATAAACCTACGCCTAAAGAAAGACTGATCAACATTGAACGTTTGGAAATTGTTCCCCCACTTAATTCTTCAACTTGCTTATTTAAGACATGGACAGCAGGTTCTGCTAGAACAACAACAAATCCCATTATTAAGCCAATTGGTACTAAAACCCATGAATAAGAAGAACTACCAATGGTTTTACCAATCTTTTGTCCAGCAGGCATAAAACCTATATTGACAGCAGTTAGAAAGAGAATTAAACCAATATATGTATAAATAATACCAATTAAAATACGAATTAATCTTTGTTTTGGTAAATGAATAAAAATAGCTTGAAAAATAAAAAAGAATATAATAATTGGTAATAAAGCAATTGTCACACTTTTGGTAAAATCGAAAATACCATGAATAAATAAATGAAATATTGAAGATGATAAATCAATTTGTTCTACTTGATATATTGGTGTTCCTTTAGTAAATAATCCTAAAATCAAAACAGCAATAATTGGACCTATAGAGCATAAAGCAATTAATCCAAAACTATTTTCTTGACTTTTATTTTCTCCAGCTAAAGCAGCAATACCAACCCCTAGTGACATAATAAATGGTACAGTTATTGGTCCAGTTGTCACTCCTCCTGAATCAAATGCCATTGGTAAAAATTCTTTTTTCACAAATATACACAATATAAATATTAATGAATAAAAAATTAATAAAAGAATAGAAAGATTAATTTTAAAAATAATACGCAATAAAGCAAGTACTAAAAACAACCCTACCCCTATTGCTACAGTAATAATCAAAATTATTGAGTTTACTGGTACTTGATTAGCTAATACATTTAAATCAGGTTCCGCAATCGTAATTAATATTCCTAAAGTACAACTTGCAATAATAATAAACCATAACTTTCTGGATTTAATTAAAACTTCACCAACATGTTCACCCATTGGGGTCATTGCCACATTTGCCCCTAATGTAAATAGCCCCATACCAATAATCATAAAAATTGCACCTAAAATAAAAAGTTTCAACTCTTTAGAATTGAGGCTTGATATTTTAGTTATATGAAGTAAAATTACAATCATTGTGATAGGAATTATTGAAAGAAGTGATTCTTTTATTTTCTCCATTAATTGTTTTTTCATTTCTTTAACCCTCTAATATAATTATTATACAATAGACTTTATGTATAAGTCAAATTAAATATGAAAAAACAATTGAAAAAGAGAAGAAAAAGTAATATAATATTCATTTGGTGATACACATGAATACAAAACAAAAAGCTATGACAGAAGGAGCTATTGGAAAACAAATTGTTTATTTTGCCATTCCTATTTTAATTAGTAGTCTTTTCCAACAATTATATAATACAGTTGATAGTGCTGTAGTAGGAAGTGTTGAAGGAACAACAGCCTTAGGAGCAGTAGGTGCTGCTAGTCCCCTTATCAATTTATTAGTTGGATTATTCTTGGGAATAGCTGCTGGTGCTAGCGCTGTTATTGCTCATTATTTTGGGGCAAAAGATAAGAAAAACGTCGAAAAAAGTGTTCATACAGCAATTGCCATTGGTTTGATTTCAGGAATTATTTTAAGTATAGTTGGTGTATCATTTTCTCGTTTATTATTAAAGTTAATTAAAACACCAGATGATGTATTTAATTTATCAAATACCTATTTAGTTATATATTTTGCTGGTGTATTACCAATGATGATGTATAATATTGGTGCAGGAATATTACAAGCTGTTGGTGATTCTCGTCGACCACTATTTTATTTAATTGCTAGTGGTATAACCAATATGATTTTAGATGTTATTTTTGTTGCCTTATTTCACTGGGGTGTACCAGGAACAGCATGGGCAACAGTCTTATCACAAATAGTATCATGCTTTTTAGTCTTATTTCGTTTAATACATAGTCAAGAAATATATCATGTCAGTATTAAAAATATTCGTATTCATTCTGATCAATTAATTAGAATTTTAAAAATTGGTATACCTGCAGGAATGCAATCAGTAATGTTTTCATTGGCAAATGCCCTATTACAAAGATATATTAATGATTTTGGTAGTGCTGCTTTAGCTGGTTGTACAGCATATTATAAAATTGATGCATTCTTATATCTTCCTTGTAGTAGCTTTGGTATTGCCACAATGACTTTTGTCAGTCAAAATATTGGGGCAAATAAATTAGATCGTGTTAAAAAAGGGACAAGAATTGCCATGGGTTGGGCATTCCTTTCCTCAGTTATTATAATAGCTATAGTATTATTATTAGGATATCCCATTATATCATTTGTCACTAAACACGATAAAGAAGCAATAGATTATGGTATTAAAATGATGTATATATTAGCACCATTTAGTTTGATTTATTCATTTATTGAGATATTTAGTGGATTCTTAAGAGGGGTTGGAGCATCAAGTGAATCACTCATTATAACCGCCATTACAATTTGTGGAATAAGGGTTTTATGGACAATCATCATGATGCCAATTGTTCATTCAATTTATATTGTTTATGTAAGTTTTCCAATTTCTTGGTTCTTATGTGTGGTTGTTTATTTGATATATTATTTATCAAGACATTGGATGAAATATATTAAAAAAACAGAAAAAGAAGCTATTGAATTATAACAGCTTCCTTTTTCATAACAATATAGTAAATATATAATTAACATATAAATTTATTAAATGATTGTATAAATATTGAATAGTTTCATAATATAAATATATATAAATATAAATATATAAAAATAATAAAATAATAAGATTTAGTAAAATAAATGTAGGAAATATTTATTTAATAATTATTAGATAAATAAAACAAAAAATATGAATGGAAGTGATTTTATGAACCAAATAATTAAGTTTCCTAAAGAAGAAATAGTTTTAGTAAAAGAAATAACTGAAGCATTCAATAATAATAATTATGAATTAGTAATTAAATATAAAGATAAAATATTAGAATATTTTGATTTTCTATGTCTTAGTAATCCTGAGATATTTTTATATCTTGTCATTAGTTTATTTAATCTAAGAAAATTTCAAGATGTAATATTAATAAATGATGAATTTTTTAAAAGAAATTATGAATCATTTCATATTTATTTTTATGTATTTGCATCATATTTATCTTTTCATGATATATTTCAAGCAGTACAATTAATTTATAGAAGCAAAATATTACAAGATGAATCAATACGTTATTACTATAGTGAAGACAATACTAATTTTTTTAATATTTTTCATTTAAGTAAAGAATTATATGATATGTGTGGAGATTGTTTAATATTAGTTAATTTTATTTTAGAATTATCAAAAGAAAGAATATTAATTAAAAATCGTGATGATGGATATTTTGTATTTCGCTATTTTGATTTATTAAATGGATTATATGAAATTGGTTATGAAGCTGAAATAATTAACAAAATAGAAAATACATTTAATACTGCTTTTGGTTTAAGAGAAATATAAAAACAAAATGATTGCAATTTTAAGGAATATGGTATATAATATTACGTAAGAAAAATACAAAGATATAAATAAAGGAGAAAATCGCAGATGAGCGTTAAAATTGAAAAAATTTCGGGATGTAAAGTAAAATTAACATTTCAAGTAAAAGCTGAAGAATTTAATCTAGCCTTAGATAAAGCTTTTGAAAAGAAAGTACAAGAAGTAAATGTACCTGGTTTCCGTAAAGGCAAATTACCAAAAAGTATGTATATTTCTCGTTTTGGTGAGGCAAGCTTATATGATGAAGCAATTGATATTGTTGTTAATAAAGCATATAGTGAAGAACTAAATAAAGGTAAACTTCATGTTGTAGGTAGTCCATCACTTGATTTAGATTTCAAAACTGTTGGTAAGGACAAGCCTCTTTCATTTACAATTGAAGTAGAAGTATGGCCAGATGTTGAACTTGGTCAATATAAAGAAATTGAAGTTGAAAAAGAATCTATTGATGTAAAAGATGAAGATATAGATGAATATGTTAAACGTATTTTAAATCAACATGCGGAATTAGAAGTTGTTGATGAAAAAGTTGCCCAAAAAGGACATACAGCTGTTTTTGATTTTGAGGGATTTGTTGATGGAGTGGCATTCGATGGTGGAAAAGCTGAAAATTATTCATTAGAATTAGGTAGTGGACAATTTATTCCTGGATTTGAAGATCAAATGATTGGTATGCCATTAGAAGAAGAAAAAACAATTGATGTTACTTTCCCTGAAGATTATCATGAAAAAAGTCTTGCTGGTAAATTAGCACAATTTAAAGTAAAAATTCATGAATTAAAGAAACGTGCTGTTCCTGAATTAACCGATGAATTTGTGAAAGAAGAATTAGAAATTAAAGATATTGAAACTAAAGAACAATATCTTAATTATGTTCGTGAAGTTTTATCAAAAGAAAAAGAAGAAGCAAGTAATAATAAATTCACTGATGATTTAATTACTAAAGTTTTAGATAATGCGAAGGTAGAACTTCCTGAAAGTCTTATTGAAGATGAAATTCAATATCATGTAGATCAAATGGAAAACCAAGCTAAAAGATATGGCATTACAACCGAATTATTATTACAATATAGTGGTCTAGAAAGTTTAGAAAGTTATAAAAAAACGATTCGTCCTACTGCTGAAACAACTGTTAAAGAAAGAGTTGTCTTCTTAGAGATTGCGAAAGTTGAAAAAATCAAACCTTCAATGAAAGAATATAAAGATGAATTAAAGAAATTAGCAGCTCAGTTTAAACAAACTGAAGAAGAAGTTGCTAAACATTATACAAAAGAATCTTTAACACCTTATTTGCAAATACAAAAAGTAATTGATCTTATTAAATCAACTGCTATTGTAAAATAATAAAATAATATAAAATAAATACTAAAGGAGGAATACAAATGTCAATGGATGGAAATCAACATGTATGTTCTTTTTGTGGGCTACCAGGAGGAGAAAACAGACGTCTCATTGAAGGGGATAATTGCTATATATGTGAAATGTGCATTAGTGTATGTTACCAAATGTTAAATGTTCATGATGATCCACTTGATGATAACATTGATATTCATAGTCATGAACTTAAAGACTTTGTATTAGATTTAACTCCTCAAGAAATCTACAATAAATTAAATGAATATATTATTGGTCAACAATATGCTAAAAAAGTACTAAGTGTTGCTATTTATAATCATTATAAACGTGTGCAAAATAATTTATATTGTCATAGTGATGTTGATATCGAAAAGAGTAATATATTATTAATTGGTAGTACAGGCAGTGGTAAAACACTTCTTGCCAAGACGATAGCCAAAATTTTAAATGTGCCATTTGCAATTGCTGATGCAACAAGCCTAACTCAAGCAGGTTATGTTGGTGAAGATGTTGAAAATGTTTTGTTACGTTTGTTACAAGCTGCTGATTATGATATAGATTCAGCCCAAAAAGGAATTATATATATCGATGAAATTGATAAATTAGGTAGAAAAGGTGATAATGTATCAATTACTCGTGATGTTAGTGGTGAAGGAGTGCAACAAGCTTTACTAAAAATATTAGAAGGTACTGTGGCTAATGTTCCACCAGGTGGGGGAAGAAAACATCCTCATCAAGAATTTATTCCTTTTGATACAACTAATGTTTTGTTTATTTGTGGTGGCTCTTTTGAAGGTATAACTGACGTTGTTAAAACAAGATTAGGTAAAAAGACAATTGGCTTTAATGCTGCTGGAACAAGTGCTGAAATAACAGAAAAAGAAGCATATGAAAAAGTAACACATGAAGATATTCAAAAATATGGTATTATTCCTGAACTTGTTGGTAGATTACCTGTTCTTGCTGCTTTAAATCCTTTAGAAGTTCCTGAATTAGTTCGCATTTTAAAAGAACCTAAAAACGCAATTATTAAACAATATCAAACAATGTTTAAAATGGATGGTGTTGAATTAGAATTTGAAGACGAGGCTGTCGAAGCAATTGCGGAAACTGCACATAAACAAAAGACAGGTGCAAGAGGACTAAGAGCAATTATTGAAAACATTATGCTTGAAATTATGTTTACTGTCCCAGAACAAAAAAATCTAAATAAGTGTATTATTACAAAAGATGTTGTTCTAAAACATGGTAAACCAACTTGCATAATCAATGATAAGACAGCCTAATTAAAGGCTGTTTTTGTTCTAAAATTGGCAAAATGTGAGGAATAATAAATTATGGAATTTAAAGGAACGCAAGTAAGTGGTGCATATTATCAACTTTATTTAACATTATCAAAAGAAGAAATGAATATTGTCATTGAAGATTCTAAAATGCGCCTTAAAACTTTTTTAATTGATGAAAAGACTTCCCAAGTTACTGCTTTATCTAAATTAGGTTTAAGGGATTTTAATACATTTCGTAAAATAAAAAAATTAAAAGATGAAATCCAAGAATTATCTAATGATCAATATCCCGATAATTTTGATGAACAAATTGATTTTTTTGTACGTGAAGTTATTGAAACTACATTTGATGAAGAAATAGAAAATCGCGAAATGATTTTAGTTGGTCCAAAACAAATAAATTATTTAGGTCATATTTGTTTAAATCAACCATTAAGTGTCACTTGTTCTTTTTGCTTCGTTCCCTCACAATTTGAATTAAAACTTCCCATAATGAAAGTAGCAAAAGTTCCCATTACTGAAGATGATTTAAAAACAATAATTAATGAAATACTTATTTACAAAGGATATTGTACTTTTCAAGAAAGTGAATACATTCAAGAATATAGTGATATAATAATAGATATAATTTATGAAGATTCTACTAAAAATATGTATAATCATTTAGAAGATGTTAATAATTTAAGTGAACGTCTTGGTGTGGACATTGATTTATTTTTAGGTAAAAAGAAAAATGATATTATTTTAATCGATGATGAAAATGACAAAATCGAAATAATCATTCATGATATTATAGATAAAATACCAATGGAATTAAGTGATGAAATTGTTGCTAACATGAATTTATTAGGTTTAAGAACAATTGATGAATTAACTAAGAAAATGAAAGAAATATATTCTTATGTTTTAAACATTAATGTTTGTGTAATTACAATTTTAAAAGCAATTGCGAAAATAAATGATTTTAAAATTGATTCATATGTTATTCATCATTTTGAAAAAGAACTTAATTTAATAGATTTAGGACAATTAGGCGATGAACTTTCGTTTCAAAACGAAGGTAGAGATTCTTTATCAATTCAATTTGTGACTGCTGTTATATTTTATTCTTTTTATCCTGAAGAATCAAAATATGATAATCAATTAAAAGATGAATTTGAAATATTAAAAATGATTAAACCAGAATTATTTAAAGATAAAACATTAGAAGGTTTTATGGAATTTAGAAGACCATTTCTTGTTCTATATGAATATTTTGAATTAAAAGGTCTTCTTTGAAAGGAGGATAAAACATGTTATCATCACATGATATAATTACCCAAGTTTTTCCCGCAATTACTATTCGGGGAATTGTTCCCCTTCCTGCGAATGAAATTCGTTTAGATGTAGGTCGAGAAAAGAACTTAATGGCAATTAAGGAAGCTATGTTAACGCAAGAGAAAGGCATTGTTATTTTAGTTCAAAAGAATTTTACAACTGAAAATCCTAAACCAGATGATTTAGAAACAATGGGTGTATTAGGAAAAGTTGTTTTCAATATGGAAGCTGGAGTTGTTCATAAAGTTAAAATTGATGCTATTGTTCGCTGCCAAGTTATTGAATATACGGAATTTGAACCATTTTATCGTGTTCAAGTTGTTACAAAGCCAAGCTATTCTTCAGATGTTTCTCAAGAACTTGCTTGTATAAGATTACTTATTTCTGAACTTGACAAAAATGGCGCAACTATTTTTCGTAATAATGCGGAAGTATTACAAAAAGTTTCAGAAGGAGTTACAGGTGATATTTTAACTGATTTACTTGCTTATCATCTTCCTTTAGACTTTAATACGAAAATGAAATATTTAAATACTGATAATACTAGTGAAAGAGTTAAATACATTTTCGAAGATGTTAAAAGAGAAAAATATTTGAAAAGTATCGAAGATAATATTGATAGTGAAGTTCGCAAAGTAATTAATGAAAATCAAAAAGAATATTATCTTAGAGAAAAAATGAAAGTCATCCAAGATGAATTAGGTGACAAAGTTAAAAAAGATACCGAAATAGATGAACTAAGAAAGAAAATATTAGATTGTAAAATGCCTAAAGAAATTGAAGAAAAAGCTTTGAATGAACTTGCTCGTTATAGTTCTTTAGGAATGTCTAGTGGTGAAAGTGGTATTATTCGTACTTATCTTGATTTTCTTATTGCTCTTCCTTGGTCTAATGCTTCTGAAGATTGTCATGATATTAAAAAAGCTAAAGAACAATTAGATAAAGATCATTATGGATTAGATAAAGTAAAAGAAAGAATATTAGAATATTTAGCTGTATGTATAATGACTAAAAAAACTCCTCAAGCAATTTTATGTCTTGTTGGACCACCTGGTGTAGGTAAAACAAGTTTAGCAAGATCAATTGCAACTGCCTTAAACAAAAAATTTGTTAAACAAAGTTTAGGTGGTGTAAAAGATGAAAGTGAAATTAGAGGACATCGTCGTACTTATATTGGTGCTCTTCCTGGTAGGATTTTACAAGGTATGAAAAAAGCTAAAGTTATTAATCCTGTTTTCTTGTTAGATGAAGTTGATAAGTTAAGTAGTGATTATCGTGGTGACCCAGCAAGTGCATTATTGGAAGTACTTGATGCTGAACAAAACAAATATTTTAGTGATAATTATTTAGAAGAACCATATGATTTAAGTCATGTTTTCTTTATAGCAACTGCTAATTATTTAGAAAATATTCCTGATGCTTTAAGAGATCGTTTGGAAATCGTTGAAGTTTCCAGTTATACTGAATATGAAAAATTTGAAATTGCGAAAAGACATTTAATTAATAAACAATTAGATTTAAATGGTCTTTCTCATTGTGATTTCGAATTAACTGATGATGCATTATGGATTATCATTCGTCAATATACTAAAGAAGCAGGTGTTCGTGAATTAGAACGTTTAATTGGTACATTAATTCGTCGTGCTATTAAAAAAATATTAATGGACGGAACCCAAAAAATAGTTGTTGATGAACATAATTTAACTGAATGGTTAGGTAAACCAAGATATACATATAATAAAATTGATGAAAAAGATCAAATTGGCATTGTTACAGGTTTAGCTTATACCCAATATGGTGGAGATACATTACCAATTGAAGTTACATATTATCAAGGCTCTGGACACCTTGTATTAACTGGTAAATTAGGTGATGTAATGAAAGAAAGTGGACAAGCAGCTTTAAGTTATGTGAAAAGTCATGCTGAAAGTTTAGGAATAAATCCTGAAATGTTTTTAAAAAATGATATTCACATTCATGTTCCTGAAGGAGCTGTTCCTAAAGATGGCCCATCAGCTGGTGTTGCATTAGCAACAGCTATAGCTTCTGCGTTTTCTCATAAATTAGTTGATCATACAATTGGTATGACAGGAGAAATTACTTTAAGAGGAAGAGTATTACCAATTGGTGGATTACGTGAAAAAAGTATTGCTGCCCATCGTAGTGGTTTGAAAAAAATCATAATACCAAGTGAAAATGTGAAAGACTTAGAAGAAGTACCTACTTCAGTATTAGAAGATTTACAAATAATTCCTGTATCAACTGTTGATGAAGTTTTACATAATGCCTTATTATAAAAAGTAAGAGCTAAAATTTTTGTTTTATTTTAGGTAATTTAATATCTATAAAGTTATTAGAAAATATAATAAAAAAAGATTTAAACGTAAATTTTAGCCTTATTTTCTTAAAATTATTGAAAATATTAATTTATATCATTAAAAAATATAAATTAATAATAAATTAAAATAATCAACAATAATTTAAAATTATTTCAAAAATATATTGCAATATTAAGAAGAAAATGGTATAATTAATTTGCTAATAAAGATTATTAATAATATAAATATTGTATATGTTTTTAATATTTTAAATATTTAAATATTTTAATATGTAAATATTTTATACAGGGAGGATATTATGACATTTTGGGACATTCTATTATTTATTGTTTCATGCCTACTAATTGTTATTATTATTTTACAAGAATCTAAAGAAGATGCAGCTAATGCATTTACAGGTGAAAAGTCTGCACAATTATCTAATCAAAAGAAAGTTGGAATTGAAGTTCTTATTAGTAGATCTACAACAGTTCTTTCTATTTTATTCTTTGTGTTAACATTAATTTGTGCTTTATTCATTGAAAGAGTATAACAATAACAATAATAGACCTCCAAAGGAGGTCTATTTTTAAAGAACTACATTTTAAGTGAAAGGAGAACATTTCATGAGTAATATAAAAGATTTACAAGATTCTATTATTGAAATTCTTTCGCAAAAAAAAGATACACCATTTTTAAAAGAAGAATTAGTTACTTTTTTATTATCTAAATTTGATAATTATATTAAAGATGAAATAGAAAATACTATTCATGAAATGATTAATCAATATCTTTTACATGAAAGTAGAAACGGAAGAATTGATTTACTTTCCAGATCTGGTTTATTTATTGGTAAAATAAATATTAAAGAAAAAGGATATGGCTTTATTCAAACTGATGATATGGAAGAATACTATGTTGCCAAAGAAGATACAAATCATGCCATGAATCAAGATAAAGTATTATTTCGTAAATTAAAGTCATATGTTTTAGAAGGCAAAAATGAAGCAATTGTTGTGAAAATAATTGAAAGAAACATGAAACAAATTGTTGGTAGAATATATGAATATTTAGATTATAAAATGTTTAAACCTAAAGATAAATCAATCACAATTAAAATTGAAGTTACCGATTTTGGTTTAAGCGTTAATGATGATATAGTTGTTGTGAAAATAGATAAATATGTTCATGATGATTATGCTATAGGTCATGTTGAAAAGATTATTGGCAATAAAAATGATGTAGGAATTGATATAAAAACAATTGCAATGGAATATGGCTTTGAACAAGAATTTCCTAAATCAGTGATTGATAATATTGAATTAGTAAATAATGATTATCTTAAAAATATTAATGATGAATTAAAAAGAAGAAAATATGTTAATCGTAAGATCATTACTATTGATGGTAGTGATGCTAAAGATTTAGATGATGCTGTTGCAATTGAAAAATTAACAAATGGTAATTATTTATTAGGTGTATATATAGCTGATGTAAGCTATTTTGTGAAAGAAGGCAGCCCATTAGATAAAGAAGCATATTTAAGAGGTACAAGTGTTTATTTAACTGATCGAGTTATACCAATGTTACCTCATAAATTAAGTAATGATTTATGTTCATTAAATGAAAATAGTCCTAAACTTGTTATTGCATGTGAAATGGAAATAGATCATGAAGGTAAAGTTTTATCATCTAATATTTTTGAGGGATGGATTAAGACTGTTCATCGCATGACTTATGATAAAGTAAATGATATTCTTTTAGGAAATCATGATGATAAATATCAAGATATTGAAAATGAATTATTTATCATGAATGAATTATCGATGATTTTAAATCAAATGCGTCATCGACGTGGTAGTTTAAATTTTGAAATTCCTGAAGCTAAGATAATTGTTGATGAAAAAGGTAAACCAATTGATATTAAATTACGTACAAGAGGTGATGGGGAAAAACTTATTGAAGAATTTATGTTAATTGCTAATGAAACTATTGCTTCATTTATTAATCAAATGGATTTACCAATGATATATCGAATTCATGATGTACCAAATAGTGATAAATTAAAACAATTTCAAAGAATATTAAAGAATACTAATTATCAATTAAAGTTACATGGAAAGAATAATATAAATAATGCGAAATCTTTGCAACAACTCTTAGATCAAGTCACAACTGAAGATCAAGGATTATCTATAATGTTATTAAGAATGATGGCAAAAGCTAAATATAGTCATGAAAATATTGGACATTACGGACTTGCTAGTAAATGCTATACACATTTTACATCACCTATTCGTCGTTATCCTGATTTAATTGTTCATCGTTTAATTCGTTCTTATTTATTCTTAGGACAAGTTAGTGTAGATGATCAAATTAAAATGATGAAAATAGTCATGGATGCTGCTGATCAAAGTAGTAAAAAAGAAAGAGATGCAATTAGTTGTGAATACGAAGTAAATGATATGAAAATGGCTGAATACATGGAAACTCATGTTGGTGAAGTTTTTGAAGGAACTATTTCATCTGTGACAAAGTTTGGTATATTTGTTATGTTACCTAATACTATTGAAGGTTTAGTTCGTATTGGTGATTTGAAAGATGATTATTATCAATATTATGATCAATTAATGGCTTTAGTAGGTGTTCAAACAAATCATATATATCGTTTAGGTGATAAAGTAAAAGTGAAAGTTACATATGCTGATCGCTATAAACAAGAAATAGATTTCACAATTGCTAATCAAAAGATTAATATTGCGAAGTATGGGAAAAATTCAGTGAAGGGAAAAAATCATCATGAAAAAAGACACAGACAAAATCGTCGCAAGAAATAAAAAAGCCAATCATGATTACTTTATTATAGATACATATGAATGTGGAATTGTCTTAACTGGAACAGAAATTAAATCAGTAAGGTTAGGTAAAGTATCATTACAAGATGCATATTGTGATATAATTCATAATGAAATGTTTGTAATTGGCATGCATATTGCTAAATATTCAATGGGTAATATATTTAATCATGAAGAACTTAGAAAAAGAAAATTATTGCTTCATCGAAAAGAGATTTTAAAATTATTTGGACAAGTTAAACAAGAGTCTTTAACTATTATTCCTTTGGAAATGTATTTTGTTGAAGGATTAGCTAAAGTTAAAATTGGTTTATGTAAAGGTAAAAAACTTTATGATAAAAGAGAAGATTTAAAGGAAAAAACAAGAAAAAGAGAAGTAGATGAATCAATAAAAAGAAGATAAGGAGTATTATATGAAGTGCGAAAGATGTGGAAAAGATTTCGGTGATGTTGAAGTTGAAGTATGTGATGAATGTGGTTATAACTTTGAAGAAGGAAAAAGAATTAAAAAAGCTTTAAATGAACATCCTGAACATTCTGTTAGTAAAGAAAAAGCAACAGATTTAATTGATTATCCTATTCTTTCCTTTATATTAGGTATTTTAGGTCTAGTTGTCCCTTTTGCTATATTTAGTATTATTGCCATTATATTAGGTAAAAAAGAAGCTAAAGAAAGACTTAAACCTTTCGCAAATTTGGGATTTGTTTTTGGTATTATTGGTATAGCTGTTTCATCTGTTGTTATTATAACAATTATAATTTCATTGTTTTAGTATATGGGCCAGTTTTAGGATTCGATTGGCTATTTGCAGTTTGGTAAGCATATCGTGGTTGTGCACGTTAAAACACCGAGGTTTTCAAATAATCGGAAACTCTAGACAAAATTTAGCTTTCGCTGCTTAATGAAAGCACACAATAAGAAGCCGTCCTTCAGGGCGTCTTGGCGTGTTTTAGATACTGAGGGTTGTATAACGAGAATACCTTGGCTTGTTATATGAAATTTAAAGGTTAGGCATATATATCTTGCTTATTACGTATATGTGTGCGAACTAAAGAAAATGAGATAAGTATGTAGAAAACTGAATGAATTATAGTTAAGACCTGGGTTCAACTCCCAGCTGGTCCACCATTAAAGTCGGTCAAAAAGTCTTTTGTAGACTTTTAAAAAATAAGCTATTTTCGCAATAATTCATAGTGAGACTATGATGAAATGTTGAAAATGGCTCTTTTTTTATTCAAAAAGTGTAGAGCTGTACGGGAGTTTAACCTTTTTTTTACGGCTAGACTGGAGAGTTGAACTAATTTCAAATTTTAGAAACAAGGGGATTTGAATATTAGTATCATTGCCAATTTTTAAGCATGTTTTAAGGCCTTTGTCAGTTCTTTATCCATAGCAGGAGTAAATATAGATAAAAGAAAATTGAAGAGAACATTGGTGATATATTAACGCTTTCATAATTTTTAATTTTTTTATTTAAAATATTGAATTAGCTAAAATGATTTGATATAATGTAAGTGTGGCTAAAAAACTATCCTCTGAGTGCTTGGGAAACATTCATAGGAATAAAGTCTATTCGATTATTGGAAGAGGCACTTTGCTATGGTTGGATAGACAGCACCCACCGAATCATTGACGGAAAGAGGTTGCAGCGCTTTACGCCCCGTAAAAAGGGGAGCAAATGGACAGAACTAAACAA
>CANQVC010000030.1 GCA_947627195.1 uncultured Bacilli bacterium | reverse complement strand
ATCGACTGCTTTATCAATGCGATTTACCTCTATGATGACAAAGTAACTTTCATTTTTAACTATAAAAACGGAACGCAGACGGTCAGCCTTGACGAGCTTTCGTGTTCGGATTATAATTGCCTCGGTGCACCATATTAATATGGTAATGTTTGATGACATACTAAAAAATTATAAGGTTAAGTTTATGAAAGAAATTAAAATTGAAAAATGTCCATTTTGTGGTGGAGAACAAATGATTGAAACAAAAATGTGTTCTTATGGTAGAGTGACATTAAGTCCTACTGAAAATGGTGGTTTATTCTGTCATAGTGATATATTAGCAACAGTTTGTAGAGATTGTGGAAGCGTAGTACGATTTTATTGCGAAAATGTTGAAAAACTATATTCTAAAAAAGAACGAAGAAAATAATCAAAAATAACAACATAATTAATTTTCATACTTGCAGTTATTATTCACCTATGCTATAATTAAAATATATAAATTATGAAACAAATATAGGGGAAAATATGTCTAATAAGGGAAAATTTATAGAAAAAAAACGTAAAATGACAAATATAACAATATTAGTGAATGTAATTGCAATTGCTATTTTTGTTATCCTTTTAATATTCGCAATAATAAAAAAATCAGAAATGTTTATAACAATGGTTAGTATTTACGGATTGTTTATAATTGGAACTTTCAATATGCTTCTAATTATAAAAATTAAATCCACAAAGATTCATACATATAAATATAATGGTCATGAAATATGTATATATTTAGATACTCGTGTTTCCTATTTACTTTTAGATGATGAAATTGTTGATAAACATACTGGTTCTTGGATAAGATCAGATTCTTTGCAATGTGATTTAGATGGTGAAAAAGTCAGTGTAGTAGTTGGGGTAAATTCATTAAACAATTATACATTGCGAATTGGTGACAAAATTATACATTAATATAATTAAAGTTTTAGATAACATCTTCTAAAACTTTTTTTATAATAATTATCATAAAATATGAATATTCTCAGTTCTGTTGAAAAGAGATTCTTAATTTAATTTATGGTTTTATAATAAAATATAGTATATAATATTGTTGTAAGCTTACAAAATATAAAAAAAAGGAGAAATAAACATGAATATCGGACAAAAGATTAAAGCTCTGCGACAAGAAAATAATCTTACTCAAGAAGATTTAGCTGAAGCACTTGGTGTTAGTTTTCAAGCTGTGTCACGTTGGGAAAATGGTACTACATATCCTGATATTACCTTATTACCTATTATTGCCTCAATGTTTGATGTAACAATAGATTATTTATTTGATATGGATACATATAAAATAAATGATGAAATAAATAAAATTAAAGAACAAGATGATATGTTGTTTAATCAAGGTAAAATCAAAGAAAGAGAACTATTATTAGAAAATGCTTTAAAAAAATATCCTAATGATTGGGATTTAAAAGGCAGGTTAATGTGCACATATTTCACATTTGCCATGGATGAAGAATCTTTCGAATATGAACAAAAAACAATTAAAATTGCCAATAATATTTTAGAAAAATGTATTATTGATTCTTTAAGATATTATGCAATGCAAACATTAGTTATAATTTATCGTACTAGAAAAGAATTAGATAAAGCAAAAAAAATTGTTGATAAATTACCAATAATGATTGTATCAAATGATTATCTTTTACCTGATGTTTTAACTGGTGAAGAAAGAATTAAAGCAACACAACAAATATTCTCTAATTTAGTAGAAATATTTAATAATAAATTATTAACAACATATGGTCGTGAAGAAATTGGTAAAAGAGATATACAATTATTAAAATATAAAAGTTTTTTAGATATTGTATATGAAAATGGTGATTATGGATTTCAAAATATAAGATTATCAGATCTTTATATGTTATGTGCTAAAGACAAGGCATTAATTAAAAATGAAGAAAAAACAATTGATTATTTAAATAAATCATTAGAAAGATTAATGATTTTTCTTGATATGTATAATAATCAAAAAACACTAAAACATACTAGTTTCCTAGTTGACAGATTAGAAGATGATCCAACAACGTGGTCATTTAGTGAAAATCCAAATACTCATCTAAATGAATTTTGTAATAAATTAAATGATGAAATATTTGATTTCATTAGAAATACAGATGATTTTAAAAAAATATTAAAACAATTAAATTAATAATTATTAAAAATCCTACTGTTAAAGATATAATATTTTCACAGTAGAATTTTTTTATTTAACTTTTTTAATCTTATACTGTTAATCATTAATCAAAATGATACCATTTAAATATTTGAAATTAGTAAAAATATAATATTGTTTTAGTTAAGTAAAATAATTTTTTTAAAATATTTAGTAATCTTTAGCTATTGATTATTTTTATTTGAAATATAATTTAAATTTTAAATTGACTTTTTTTTAGATAAAATACTTTATTTATTAGCTGTTTTTAATTAAAAAGAGTTATATGTGTTAATAAAATCATTAATTTTAAAACAATTTATGAAATAAATACAATTTCAAATATTATTGAATATATGGTCATATATATTAAAACAATTAAAAAAATATCAAATAGGTGGTATCATTTTGAAAAATGAGAAACTGGTATCATTTTGAAAAAGTATTAACATTTTTAATCTTATACTTGATTTTTTTATAATTTTATAATAAAATATGTAAGTAATTTATTTAATATGCCACTGTGTTGAAACTGGTAGACAAACTTGACTCAAAATCAAGCGCCGAATAAGCGTGCCGGTTCGAATCCGGCCAGTGGCACCATATTATAAGAAAATAAAGATCCAGTACAATAATATTGGATCTTTTTTTATTATATTAATAATATTTTTTAACGTATTATTTCTAATATAATAGGCATATTGTTTTTATTATTATCTTCTATTTGATAAATTGTTTGTATTTTATTAATTATTTCTTGTATATCTCGTGTTTGACTATATATTGTACATAAAGAATCCCCTTGATGAACAAAATCACCTACTTTTTTATTAAGAACTATTCCGACAGCATAATCAATTTTATCTTCTTTATTTTTTCTTCCTGCGCCAAGTAACATTGCACAATGTCCTATTTCTTCTGCTTTCAACATTCTTACATATCCAGTTTTTAATGATGGAACATCAATTTTATATTTTACTTGAGGAAATAAAGAATAATCATCAATGACATTACTATTACCATGTTGATAATTAATCATTTGTCTCAATTTTTCTAAAGCTTCTTTATTATCTATCTTTTCTTTTATTTTTTGATAAGCTTCTTCTTTACTCTTACATATTTTTGTTTCAATTAATAATTCACTTGATAATTCATAACATAATTCAGTAAATTTTTCTTCACCATTACCTTTTAATGTTTCAATTGCTTCTATTACTTCTAAACTATTACCAACCATTCTTCCTAATGGTTCTTCCATATTTGTTAATACAGCTATCATTTGACGATTGTTTTTCTTTCCTAATTTTACCATAGCATTAGCTAATTCAATAGCTGATTTTTTATCTTTCATGAAAGCTCCATCTCCAACTTTCACATCCAATAAAATTGTTTTTGCTCCTGATGCTAATTTTTTGGAAATAATTGAACTAGCAATTAAACCAATTGATTCAACTGTTCCTGTTACATCACGCAATGCATAAAGTTTTTTATCAGCTGGAACCATATTAAATGATTGTCCAACAACGGCAATAGATATTTCATTTACTTGTTTGAAGAATTCTTGTGGGGTAATGTTTATTTGAAAATTAGGAATTGATTCTAATTTATCTAATGTACCACCCGTATGTCCTAATCCTCTACCACTCATTTTAGCTAATTTTAAACCAAAGCTTGCCACAATTGGTCCAACAACTAAAGTTGTTTTATCACCTACTCCACCTGTGGAATGTTTATCTACACAAATACCATTAATATTACTTAAATCTAACTGTTCACCACTTTGTAACATTTCCATTGTCATATAGTATTGTTCTTCTTCTGTTAATGGAACAAAACATACTGCCATAAGAAAAGCACTCATTTGGTAATCAGGAATTGTTCCTTTCACATAACCATCAATTAAGAAATGAATTTCTTCTTTTGTTAATGGAAATCCTTGTTTTTTACGAATAATAATATCAACAGCTCTCATATGATACCTCACTTTATATAAATAGTATATCATATTTTTTCAATTTGTGGTATACTATTTGTAAAAAGAGGTGTAAAAATGAATATAACAATTTGTTTTATTCGACATGGGCAAACAAATACAAATCAATTAAAAAAAATCCAAGGAAGAATAGATTTTCCTTTAAATGATGAAGGAAGATTACAAGCTAAATGTGCTGGTGAATATTTAAAAAGAAATGATCCTAATTGGGACATCATTTATTCAAGTCCACTTTCAAGAGCATTTGAAACTGCAAATATTATTAAGCAAGAACTTGGATTAAATATTCCAATTATTAAAGATGATAATTTCATTGAAAGAGATTTTGGTGATGCAGAAGGATTACCTGTATGTGATGAAGTATTTAAAAAAATATTAAATAATGATTTTCCAAATATAGAAAAAAATTATGAAATTCAAAAACGAGTGTTAAATGGTATTTTAAATATTATTAATACAAATGATAAAAAAATAATAATTGTTGCTCATTCTCATACAATTAAAGCATTATTAACATATTTAGATCCTAAAAGAACATTCAAAGATTTAATTTATAATTGTTCTTTGAATTATTTTTATATTAATAATATTGATAATATCAATGAAATTGATAATATCAATAATATTGATATTGGCTCATCAATAAAACCTTATTAAATGTTAAATGATTTGTTAATAATTTTACTGATTTATTAACCTGTCAAATATCCTACTGATGATTATTTTATCATTAGAGTTTTTGACAATGGTGATTTGCATTAAAAAAGGACTAATTCATATCGATAAAAATGATATGATTAGTCCTTTAAAATTTTGTGCTTCATTATATTTTTTGGACACAAAAACATTTTTTAATTATTGAGATTTTTACTGACGATTTTTTAATTAAAGCCTTTGATAAACTCTAAAAATAATTGAAGATAAACATATATGTTTTTAACTTAAAATATTTTACTTTATTATTTTAATTTTACATTTTATTTTGTCAAAAGCATTTACATCGTTTTTATTAACTTCAATAATGAATAATCGTTTATCTAATGCAAATCCATGATCACCTTCTGCATTAATTTCAACGTTTAAAAATAATTCATTATCAATGATATTAATCGACTGAAAAGTATATTTTAAACCCATACAATAATCGTAATTATAATACAATATCACAGATTTATTATCAAAAACATCAACGCCACAAATTTTAGAAAGCAAATCGTCATTAACAATATATCCTTTATTAGCAAGGTCACTAGTTATTTCGTTATAATTTTTATATATTTTTAACTCATCACCATCACTTCGTGTTTCAAAAAAATCATCTTGTGGAGAATAAAAGAAAATACTATCTGATTCAAAGACATCAAATTTAACAATGTTATTGTTGTTGACGTTATCGCTGTTGTTAATGTTGTCATCGTTATTATCATTGTTAATGTTGTTGTCATTATTATCACAGTTGTTATTATTATTGTCATCGCTATTATTATTGTTAATGTTGTTGTTATAATTGTTGCTTTCATTATTGTAATTATTATTTCGACACGAAACACCGAAAAGCATAAAACAGCACATAATTATCATCAATACTTTTTTCATCACAAATCATTCCTTTCTATAAAATTATCATTACTGATTTAATCTAGGAGAATAATCATATAAAATAAATATATTTCAATATAAACTAAACATTAAATTATATCTAATATATGTATATGTATAAGAATCAATAATAAGATCTATTTCTATCAATAAAGTTTTTTTAAATCCTTTATTAATAGATTTATCCAAAATTCACATTTTTATATTCGAATAAAAATATACCAATTATTTAAATTACATAAACTTTCATATGAATTATAACTCTTGGATTTAATCGATACGTACCAACAACTTCAAATGACATACCTTGTGCAGTTGGTTCTGCGCACATATATCCCCAATAATCAATATTTAATAAAGACGATCTAGACCAATTATAATATTGCGTCATATCAATTGGTACATTTAAATTACTTAAATCGATTTGTTCAACATTTCCAGCTTCAATGATCATAGTTAAATAATAATCAAGCGGATTTGTTTCATATGTTTTTATATCATTAAGGATAATAAATGTTTTTCTATACATCACACTTGGATCTTCTTTTAATACTGCATAAATTGTCACTTCAGTATCCACATCTACCGATTGTGCAATAACAGTTCCATAAGCAGTTACTATTGCTACACTCTCATCATTCGAATACCAATCATATTTTAATCTTGACAATGGATCATGCACTTTATCTTCTACCATTAAATAAATGCATCTTGTGAACCCTTCTGTTATAGTGTTTCCTGAAAATTTTCCATTATTTAATGTAACTTCACTTCCAATTGTGAATCCAGCATTATCTGTAGGATCTGCTACAAGAGTTCTGTCCATATTTGAATCAGTATTTACTTTTCTTATTAACGTGAATTGAACGCCTACATTATTAGTGTTATCTGAATATCCAAAATAATATGTTCCCGGATTTAAAATAACTGTAAATACTGGCTCTATATTCGCTCTAGTAATAAAATTAGCATATTTTAAATTTAAATAATAATGATTAATACCTTGTTCGTATCCAGGGTCGCAATATTTTTCAAAAATATACACTGGAATGTCTTCGTCAACTATATCTCTTGTCATAATTTCTAATTCCATTTTTGAATGATGACTTATTGTCACATCTTCAAAATAACTATTACTTGTTTTATATGTAAATAGTTCATCCGATCTTGTTTTATCAATGTTATTATCGTAAATTAAATTATGAGTTTCTACTTTTTCTATTGTTAAAGTAACTGATGAATATGATAAATTTGGCAGAGTAATTTCTATATAATAATAATCATTTTCTGGAAAAAATACATACAATTCATTTTCACCATTACATAATATTGCTTGATTTATTATTTCAGTTGCTCCATATCTATTAAGTAATAGAGTCCTATTTTGATCTGTGTATATTTTTATTGATTCTGTTGGATAAAATACGTCACTACCTGCATTTAATGATAATTTATAAAACCCAAAACCTATATTATTTAAATACTTATAATTACAATGATATAAATTATTATTATTTAAGTGCATACTGCTTTTAATATCATTAACCCCATTTCTTAATACGATATCTGTACTTATATATGTTAAAGAAATACCAATGTCAAACATTCCTGATGCAGTAACATTATTAAATTCAAAAGACACGTAATATGTACCAAATCCAAAAAATTTAGTTAACGAATTACTCTCACTATATAACACATTCATATCTGAATCATAGATTACTATATTAACTTGATTTGAAGAATTTACATTAATTTTATATGATTTAGAGCAATTCGCATTTAATTTATATAGTTTATTAGTTGCTTTGTCTAAACTAAGAGAATAACTTAAATTACTTTCACAATCCATATCAATTTCAGAGTAATCTTCTGATGGTACAATCTTATTTCGATAGAGTGACCAAGACTCTTTATTCTTATAATCTATTATTCTATTTGTTGGAACAGTTATTAATAAATTACTATTACAACCAGCAAAAACATTTTCACCTAGATTCGTAATACCTGTTATTGCCCTATTTACAACAACTGAAGTTAATGATGAACAATTTCTAAAAGCTTCATTATCAATATATTCGACATTTGATGGTAAAACGATGCTTTTTAAGTTCTCCATATCTCTAAATGCAGCACTTCCAATAATAGATACTTTCTGAATTGGTGTACCATATTCTGAACTAATTTGAGCAAAACTTTCAGGAATTTCTAAATCTGTACATTTTTTCATAGAATATTCTGGAATAAGCCCATTGATTTTTATATTATCATTCACTGTAAAAGCTACAGCGCTTACCGATTTAAAAGCATCTAATCTTCCTCCGCTGACACACAAATTATCTAATGCTGAATATTTAGTTGCATTATTCATAATTGTAAATTTAATTTGTTGAGGAGTAATATTGGGGTTTACTGATAACATTAATGCTGCAACACCTGTAACAAATGGCGTTGCCATAGAAGTACCACTAAGTTCTCTATAACCTACTGCAATATGTCCAACTTCCACATTAGGATTATATAAATCAGTCGGATATGTACTTATAATAGATTTGCCAGGAGCAAAAATATCAACATTTTTTGCTCCAAAATTTGATTTATCATTTTTTTCATTTACTGATATAGCTCCAACAGAAATTAAATTATCAAAATTATAATTTGATGGAAAAACATCATTTAAATCGTTATCTTCTCCGCTATTACCAGCGGCACATACAAATAAACCAGGATAATTTTCTATTGCCCTTTTTCTACCACAATGATCTTGAGAACCACCCCCACTATAATTTAATATAGGAATATCCTCTGTAGTAGCAAAGTCAACTGCTTTTTCAACATCATCTGCATTGCCTAAGCAATATTCATTAAAAACTCTTAACGAAAACAAACTTACATTTTGAGCAACACCTGAGATTCCTATTTCATTATTTGCTTGTGCTCCAACAATTCCAGCAACATGTGTTCCATGACCACATGGATCTTTTAAATCTTCTTTATCAACTACTCTAACATCACTAAGATATGGTGTATCTACATAATCACGATGTAAATCTTCATTAATATTATTTATTAAATCTGGATGATGTCCATCAATACCCGAATCTATTATATCAACCAAAATTTTTTTATTTCCTGTTGTAATATTCCATGCTTTATTTACATTGATCCCATATTCTTTATTTAGTCCCCTTTGACTATCTAAAAAATAAGTATCATCAACTGATGAATCAAGTTTCTCAATATAATCAGGTTCAGCAGAATATATATCATTTCGTTTTTCTAATTCTCTAATTGATTTAATGACATTTTCTTTGCCTGGATTACCAATAGTCAAACATAATATTTGATGAAAAGAATCAATATTCATGAGCATATGATTTTCTATATGTTTAGTTAATGAACTCCAATCTCCTGTTTGCTCAGCCATAATTTGCTTTTTTAAAAGATTTATTGAATTTTCTGTCAAATCATCAACATTTATGCAATTGATTTCATCAAAATCATTACAAAGGTAAGTTTTGAACATTAATGATACATCATGTTTTAAAACTACTATAATGCTATCATCAAGAAAATCTTCTTCTAATGTAGCATTACAAACTATTAGTTCTTCATTATTTTTAGTAGTTGCACTTACATTAATTGTTGAAAAGCCTAAAATCATTAATAAAATAAATACAATTGAAAATAAAATTCTACATATTTTTGACTAAAGAACCATATTTAACACCTTTACTCTAAATTAAATTTCAATGAACCTTTGAGTGTAAAACTCAAATTAAGAGAATCACCTTATTCCATAAATAGATTTTCTTCATAATATATTCCTCCATATACATCTAAAAAGCAAAAAACTCCCTTATGTTAAATAAGAGAGTTCAATTAATAGATATTATATTAAATTCTTAAGTTTATAATTTAGTCATTATTCAAACAAACATATACTTATTGGAATTAACTATAAAACACTTAACTCTCTTATACATATAATGTTTCATTATACTTATATTATATTCTTCTTTAATAATAAATGCAAATGTTTTATTCAATTTAATTAATTTGTTTTATCAGTAGAGTTCTTGACAGACCTATATTAAAAGTGTGATCGTTTATTATCACACTTTTATTATTCATTATTATGGTTATTATTTAATAATTTACATTTTTCTTTTGGAAATTCTTCAATTCTATCACTTATCATTTTATGACTAATATCACTTATTTCTTGAGTTGTCATATTTTCGATAGCATCATATGGTAAAACATCAATAATATCATAATAAACTGTTGTACTTCTAAATGGAAAACGATGACAAATACAACATGTATTTTGAATTCCCGCAACAACTATTGGACATTTTGATTTTAATGCGACTTTAAATGTTCCATGATGAAATTCACCCATATTAAATGATTTACTTCTTGTTCCTTCAGGACATACTTGAATAGAACATTTATCTTCTTCTAACCAATGAATAGCTTGAATAATTGTTTTTAAACCTTCACGGTCATTACTTCTATTCAATCCTAGGAAACCTGCACCATATAAACATTTACCAAAGATAGGTAATTTTAATAAACTTTCTTTCATAATAAATGATATATCATAAGCTCTCATTGTCCATAATATAACTAAAGCATCAAAATTAGATTGATGATTAGTTACTAATAAAAACTTTTTATCACTTGGTACTTTTTCAATTCCACGAACCATTACTTTTACTCTACTAATTTGTAATAAGAATTCCGCAACTCTTTTACATAATCGCATATAATATTTACTTGGTTTAACTGGTTTTTTAGTATCAACACACCATGATGATATTACAATTATCATAAAAGCAATTAATAAAACAACTAAACCACCAATAAAGAATGCACATATAGGAATCCAAAAATCATACCAATTAACAACCCATTCTGGAATAATTAATGTTACAACAGCACAAATAGAAGCAAATAATAAAGCTGTTATCAAAATCATTTTTTTATCCTCTCATAAATACAAAATGATAAATCACCACTTACTTTTTCTTGAATTTTATTATATTTTGTATAATCTATTTCGGGAAAGAAAACATTACCTTCATACGGATGGTTAACATGAGTAATGTAAAGGCGATCTGCATAAGGTAGGGATAAAGTATATATTTGTTTACCACCTATTATATAAATATCTTCTTTTACTGTCTTTAAATAAGATATTAAATCATGAACTACATCAACATTTTCATATTTAAAGTTAGGATCTAATGTTGCAACTACATTTTTACGATGAGGTAAAATTTTATGATTTCTTGAAAGAATTGAATAAAATGTTGCATCTCCCATTAATACTGTTTTATTTAATGTTGTTTCTTTAAAATATTGTAAATCTTCTTTATAATGCCATGGTAAATCATTATCTTTACCTATTAAACCATTTTGACCAATGGCAACTATAATATTAATCATTATACTGCTACCTCCGCTTTAATTCCTTTATATGGATTATAATCAACTAATGTAAAATCTTCATATTTGAAATCATCAATATTAGTTACATTAGGATTAATAATCATCTTAGGAAGAGATCTTGGTGTTCTTGATAATTGTTTATTAACTTGTTCTAAGTGATTTAAATAAATATGAGCATCACCAATTGTATGAATAAATTCTCCTACTTCTAAATGACAAATTTGTGCAACCATCATTGTAAGTAAAGAATATGAAGCAATATTAAATGGAACACCTAAAAATGCATCAGCACTTCTTTGATAAAGTTGACAACTTAAACGATTATTTTGTACATAAAATTGAAACATCATATGACATGGTGGTAAAGCCATTTCATCAATATATGCAGCTTGCCATGCATTAACAATTAATCTTCTTGAATTAGGATTGTTTTTTATTTCTTGAATAACCCATGCTAATTGATCGACATATTTACCATTACTACCATCAAAATGACGCCATTCATGTCCATATACAGGTCCTAATTCACCATATTTTTTGGCAAAGTTATCATCTGTTTTAATCTTTTGCACAAATTCATCAATTGTTTCACCTTGATAATCTTTACTTTTTTTATAAGTTTCATAAGGCCATTCATTCCAAATACGGACATCATTATCAACTAAATATTTAATGTTTGTATCGCCATGAATAAACCATAATAATTCATGAATAATGGATTTTAAATGAACTTTTTTGGTTGTTAATAATGGGAAACCATCTTGTAAATTAAAGCGCATTTGATATCCAAATGTTGAGATAGTTCCTGTATGTGTTCTATCATCTTTTTTACTTCCATTTTGTAATATATGATTTAAAAAATCTAAATACTGTTTCATATAAACCTCCATTATTTCTTAAAATTATTTATGTTTATTATATCACACTTTATATAAAAGAAAAAGAAAAAAGTCGAATTTAATCAATGATATGTAAAACTACACATTTTAAATAAAATGATTCAAAACTACATAGTAATGTTGGATGATCTGGTGATTGAATTCTAAACTCAATCATTTGAACTTTTCTTTTAGCATCAATAGCTGCTTCTTCAATCATTTGTAAGAATAGAGCTGGTGTCATATGTTGTGAACAAGAAAACGAAAAAATAAATCCTCCACTTTTAATAATTTTTAAAGCTTGTAAATTAATTTCTTTATATCCCCGATAAGCTTTTTCCACAGTATCTTTAGATTTTGTGAATGCTGGAGGATCCAAAATAATAACATCAAAATAATTATTATTATCTTCTTTTCTTAAAAAATCAAAAACATCAGTACATACTGTTTTAATTTGTTTAAAATTATTTAGTTTAGCATTTATGATTACATCATCACAAGCTTTTTGACTTATGTCAACAGCAACAACTTCCCTAGCCTGATATTTTGCGGCATGAAGGCTAAATCCCCCTGTGTGGGAAAAACAATCTAAAACAACTTTATCTTTCACATATCTTTCTAATGCTTTGCGATTTTGTTTTTGATCTAAAAAATATCCTGTTTTTTGTCCATTTTCTAAATCAACTTGCATAAGAATGCCATTTTCTTCAATAACAATTAATGGATTAAATTGTTTGTATATCATACCTTTCCATGGCTTTAATCCTTCTTTTAAACGAACAGTAGCATCACTTCTTTCATAAATTCCTAATGGATGAAATATGTCAACTAAAATATTTAAAATCATTTCTTTTCTTTTATCCATACCTAATGATAAAATTTGAATAGAAAGATAATCTTGATATTTATCAACAATCAACCCTGGTAATAAATCAGCTTCACTAAACACAACTCGACATGAAGATGTCATATTAATAGATTTACGATATTCCCAAGCTTTTTTAATTCTATTGCGAAAAAATGATTCATCAATTTCTATTTGTTCCAATGATAAAATGCGAACCATTATTTTACTATTAGCATTAAAAAAGCCACGACCGATAAATTGATTAGAATATGAATATACATCACAAATTTCTCCTGATACAATTTCTCCAACAAATTTTTCAATTTCATTAGAGAAAACCCAAGGATGTCCATTTAATATTCTTTCTTCTTCATTTTTTCTTAAAACAACTTGTAACATTTTCTTTTATTTCTCCATTATGGGAATCCATAATTCACAATTATGAGGATTATTAAATAAATCATATTTTGTTATTATATATTTACTTTCCCCAAATTGAATTTGTTTATATTTATGATTATTTTTTAACCAATTTAATGCTTCTTCTTTTTCTGATTCATTTAAACGATTATTATTAACATTAATAATAAATGAAGCATATGTAAAACCAGGAACGTCTTTCTTTTGATAATAAACATTTTGGTTTTCATTAAATGATTTAACACCAACATGATATATTTTTTGTTTGGTATCTTTACCTTGAATTGTTACCTCAATTTCATAAAAATAAGGCTCATTTTGCCCTTTTACTTGAAAAGTATCAAATAAATTAGTAAACGATGTCCATACTTGATTTTGGTCATTACCTGTAATACCAATAACAGGGAATTCTTTAATTTGTATGATATTAGGATTCATTTTAGCTTTCCTTTCATTTTAAGACATTTTGTTTCTTATATTTAATAATTGTAACAACTAAAACAACAATTGTAATAAGAATACTTGAACATAAAAATCCTGTATAGTCTAACATAACATCAGACCAACATCCAGTTCTATTTGGGACTTTAGTTTGAATTAATTCAGAAACACCAGCAATTAAAAAGCCAACAACAAAATTAAGAATTACACTTATTGACCATTGTTTCTTTTTAAAAAAGAAAAAATAAACAAATGTGGAGAAAATTCCCATTAATAAAAATATGCCAAAATGACCTAAGCCTTTTCTTAATTTACTTGCGAAAGTATGAAAATCATTAATTAATGGTTTTTTAATAATTTCTAAATTAATTTGAATAATAATTTCATCTTCAATATTATCTGAATATCTTGCTTTAATAATTGTTTTACCAATTTTAATAGGAACAATTACACCATCTTGACCAATTTTTGCTATCTCTTCATTACTTGAAGAAAATTCAACATTTTTATAACTAACATTATTTAAAAAATTAAGAATTAAAGTTGCACTACTTCCATTAATTAAAGTATATGAATTATCATCTATTTTTTTAATATTTTTTGCTTGAATTGTATATTTATTATCTTCATTAAGTCCAATAACATTATGGACTTGAATATTAAAAGTTTTACTTATATCACTTTGTTTATCTAAAATTGTAACATAAGCCATTCCTGCTTTTAATGCTCTTATTTCCCCATTTTGCAATACATTAATAATTGATGAATCATTAGACGTATAATAATAAGCAACAATTGCTTTATTAGGAAATGCATTAGGAATGACTTTAATATTTTCACCAACTTTAATATGAATAGTTTCATTATCAATTAATGAATCATTATAATAAAGTTTTAATTCTTGAGCGATAGTTTTTGTAACTTCTAAAGATATTTCTTTTTCTATTTGATTATTTAATGTATAAATTTGTAATATGAAAGAATAAA
This sequence comes from uncultured Bacilli bacterium, assembly GCA_947627195.1. Classification (GTDB taxonomy): domain Bacteria; phylum Bacillota_I; class Bacilli_A; order ML615J-28; family CAG-698; genus CAKOMG01. The sequence continues at coordinate 9,483 of CANQVC010000030.1, read as the reverse complement.
TTCCTTCTTGTGATAAAGATAAAGTAATTTCTTTAGTTACCATTGTAGTTAATAATTGATCTTTATAATATACTAACCATTTATAATTATAATCATTATCACTAAATTTATCAATTGATAAAGTAAAAGGATCATTAATATTAATTTGCTTATTATTAATCATTTCATTATTAATTAAAAAATTAAAATCAGATAATTTATGTTTTATTTCAACATTAAATTTATATGAATTCTTTAATGAATTATTGTAAAAACAAATTGTAATATTACCTTCATTAAGAGGAGTAATTATTTCATTATCTATATCATATTGAATAATTGAATTATCATGGATAACATCACAATAAATTAAATCATCAATTGGTTTAATATTATCAATCCATGATATATTAAATAAATCACTTATTTTTTGCTTGCCATCTTCAATATATAAGACATTATTATTTGTTAATAATTTACTTTCAATATTTAATCCAATAACATTTTCATCAATTGTTTTATCAATAATTTTTATTTTAATTTCTTTAGTAATATTTTTAGCTTTAGCTTTAATAATTACTTCACCAACTTGATAACTATTAACACATCCTTGATTAGAAACTGAAGCAATTTCATCATTACTTGATGACCATATAATTTCATTGATATTGGCATTTATTGGCTTAATATTTTTTATTTCTATACTTTGGGATGTTTTTACAGTCATTTCTTCTTTGCCATATAAAGTAAAATCTTCTAAATTAGGATAATCATTAACAATTACATGTAACATTGCCTCAATATCATAATATGTTGATGTTGCAACAACAAAAGTATTTCCAACTTTAATTGCTTTTATTTTTCCTGTTTCTTGATCAACTGTTACGATATCATTATCTAACGAAGTAAATGTACAATCTTTAAATGTTGAAGAAATTGGATTATAAATAATAGTTGGGAAAAATGATTGATTAGGAAATAAAGTTATTTCTTCTTCACTAAATCTTATTGAATTTAATGTTATTTCATCTTCATTACGAACAATAAAAGAAATATTTTTAGTAACATGTAAAGATTTTATTGTTACTGTATTAATAACGTCTTTGGATAAACTTAAAGCATGAATAACACCATTATCATCAACTGAAATATTATTTCCAATAAATGAATATTTTAATGATTGGATAGTTGATGATGAAGGAATGAATTCAACATTTAATGGATATGTTTTACCTACATATAAAATATAACAATCTTTGTTTTCATCAAATTCAGCATCTAAAGAAATATTTAAATCATTTTCGATAACATTTTCTACTTTCACAGACCATGTATCAATAATATCATTTAAAACATTACTTGCTACTTGAATAGTTACTTCACCTTGATTTAAGAAAGATACTTCACCTGTAGGAGAAATTGTTGCAATGTTTTCATCACTTGATGTAAATATTAAAGATTGATTTGTTGCATCAGTTGGAGTAATTTTAATATCTAAAGAAACAATATCACCTACATATTGAATTTCTTTTTTATCAATTATTTCAATTTTTTCAAGAGGTATTTCTTTACTTTGATCTTTTGCAACTCCATCAACAATATCAGTAACAAGCCCTCCAACAGCATCACTTTGTTCAGCTGATTTATTACCAGGAATACATGATTCAACAATTATGACAATTGCGCAAATTATATAAAATGTTAAAAAAAGAAATTTTATTATTTTTTGTTTTTTTGTTAATAAATTTAACTGTTGATTGTTGTTCATATTTGTATTTCCTTATATAATATAATAATACAAGATGAAGGGCATCTTATTTTTAAATAATTCTATCATACTTTAGATATTTTTTCAATCTTATTTCACTATATTTTATATATTTATTAATATTTAATAACTTGTATACTAGGAAATATTTATTAATTAATATTATGATGATTTTTATAAAATGGTTCATTTTAATATTAATTTATTACCATTTGTGATATAATTATTGTAAGATTGGAGGTAAATATATATGTGTACTGCAGTAACATATAAAACTAAAAACCATTATTTTGGTCGCAACTTTGACTTAGAATTTTCTTATCATGAAACTGTAACTATTACGCCAAGAAATTATTCATTTAATTTTAGAAATGGGAAAATAATTGAAAATCATTATGCTATGATTGGTATGGCATTTGTTGTTGATGATTATCCACTTTATTATGATGCAACAAATGAATGTGGAGTAAGTATGGCAGGATTAAATTTTCCCGATAATGCTTATTACCACCCTCTAGATAATGATAAAAATAATGTTGGTTCATTTGAATTTATCCCTTGGATTTTAACTCAATGTTCTTCTATAGAACAAGTTCTTACTCTTCTTTCAAAAACAAATATTGCAAATATTGATTATTCATCTACTTTAAAAGCATCACCTCTTCATTGGATAATAGCTGATAAAGAAAGATCAATTACAGTTGAATCAGTAAAAGATGGGTTGAAAATATACGATAATCCAATGGGTATATTAACTAATAATCCCCCATTTGATATGCAATTATTTTATTTATCTAATTTTATGAATTTATCCAATGAACAAATTCAAAATAATTTTCATAATAATTTAGATTTAAAACCATACAGTAGAGGTATGGGTAGTATGGGGCTTCCTGGTGATTTATCATCAGCATCGAGGTTTGTGAAAGCATGTTTTACCAAAATGAATTCTTTATCTGGTTCATCTGAAAAAGAAAGTATAAGTCAATTCTTTCATATTTTAGGTTCTGTTTATCAACAAAGAGGATGTGTTCATATGCATGATGATAAATATGAAATTACAATTTATAGTTCTTGTTGCAACACAGATTTAGGTATATATTATTATACAACATATGAAAATAGTCGAATTACTAGTGTTGATATGCATCAAGAAAATTTAGATTCTAATAAACTAATATCATATGAATTGTTAAAAGAACAGGACATTTTAATGCAAAATAAAAGATAGGTATCGCTATGATATCTATCTTTTTAAGTTAATTAGTTTCACGATATAATTTAGCTTGTTCTTCGAACATCTTAAAATATGAACCTTTTTTATGCATTAAAGTATGATGATTACCTTGTTCGATAATTTTACCTTCTTTCATCATATAAATCATATCAACATTAACTATGATGATAAACGGTAAAAAATTAAAAATACTAATTTAAATCCTTCATTTGTTGGATTAGTATTGTAAATAGAGGTCAAATAAGCAACTACTCCTATTGGTAATAAACTACCAACTAGTGAACTAATCATTTCAACAAATAATATAATAAATAATATTATATAATATATGTAATAAGAGACAATTTATTTTTTATAACTAATCAACTGATTTTAATGATTCAACCATTTTAATACGTTTTGTTAATACACTGAAAATTGAATTCATACCTATACTAACTCCACATGTTAATAATATTGTATATAAATAAGTTAAAGGTGAAATATGATAAATATATGTTAACAATGGATTTTCATTAATGCTTAAAACTGTAACCAACAATGGATATCCAAAGAATAAACCAATAATAGAACCAATTAATGTTGATGTTAAGATTTCAAATGTTAATGACATACCAATTTCAATGCGATTGAAGCCAAGAACTTTTAAAGTTGCGATATCTCTTGTTCTTTCTTCAAAGTTCAACAATGCTAAATTATACAATACAACAATAGCTAATAAAATAGCAAATACTTTAACTGTTGTTGTCATAATACGAATTGTTGAGGTGACACCATCTGCTTTATCACTCATTTCTTGCATTGTAAATACTGATTCAATATTATCTAATTTTTCAACTTCTTCTTTTACACTACTATTAACATTAGAATTTGTTGTCTTTATCCATGAAGCGTTAGGACTAAATTCAATGTCTATTTTATCTTTAGAAATAAATATTCCTTGCGTTACACATAATTTCACAAGTGAACTTACTTTTTTAGTAATTGTTTTATTATTAATGATGATTTTTAAATCATCACCTACTTTAACTCCTACTTCATCAGCAACTTTTTCAGAAATTAAAACTCCATCTTTAGAATAATCTGTAGTAAATATTTCGCTTTTTTCTGGTAAAAGATATAAACTAGATGAAATAATATTATCTTTTTGCACAGTAATAGCTATTTTTTCATATTCTTCTACTCTAGAAACACCTTCAATATTAGATAGTTCATCGAATTTACTCCCACCTGATATATAACCTATTGTTAAATCATATGGTATTAATTCTTTCTTTTCTAAATCTAATCCATATGTCAATGTATTGTCAATACCAAATCCACATACTAATAAACTAGAACATCCAAGTAATCCTAATATTACCATTAATGTACGACTAAATTTTCTACGCATATTTCTTAAAGCTATACGAATTGTTAATGGAATTTTTTGAAATAATTTAGTTTTTTCTAGGAAATTGGTTTTTATATTAACACTATTTTCTCCACGTAAACTTTCAATTGGTTTTTTGTTTATTTCACTTCTACAAGCAATAAAACTAGTAAATATAGAAACTAATATTAGTATTAAAACACTAATTAAATATTCTACTCTTAAGAATGAAACATGATATTTAGGTAATTGATATAAATAATTATATTTTGTACTCATTACTTTAGGAATAATAATTGGTCCTAAAATAATACCAAATATACTACCAATTAAGCATAATAAAATACTAATACTCATATAATGAACCATTATTTCTTTTTTTGAATAGCCAAAAGATTTCATTATACCAATATTCATTCTTTCTTTATTTATTAATTGTGATATAGATGTTAATATGATTAATACTGCTACTAAATAGAAAATGACAGGGAAAACATATAACATCTTTTTGGCTTGAATAACATCTGATTCAATTGCTATATTAGATGGCATGTTTTTTCTTTCAGCTGCATATAACAAATTATTATTTTCTTTTTGATTGTAATATTCATTTATTTTATCTAATATTTTAGAAGGATTTTTTGTTTGAATTACATATTGATTTGCATATAAACTATAAACAATTTCTTTAGTGACTTTAAATCCATACATTTGATATACTAGATCTAATAATGCATCAATTCCTATATATACAAGTCCTGTTGAATAGGTTGAATTATCTAATGCTTCAGGATGAATCATTGTTCCTGTAATTGTGGCATTTACTTCATTTTGTGCTATTTCAACATCTATTGTATCACCTATTTTAATTCCTTTTTTACTTAAGAAATTTTTATCAACTAATATATCATGTGTTGTATAATTTTCTTTAGAAAGTTCTGTTGGAAGACACATTTTAGTATTTTCATCAAAAACAATTATATTAATATTTGTTGTTCCTGTTTTTCCTGTTATATATATTCTTCTTTCATATTCAACATCTAATGATTTTAGAAATTCTTCATCTTTTGCATCATATCCTTGATAAGTGATTGTTAAATCACTCATGTTTGTAATTTCATATATATGATTTAATCTATCATCAAAATTTTTATAATTAGCATAAATGCCAGTAAATAAAGTTACAGCTAACATTGCTATTAATATTACTGATAAATATTGAAGATAACTTGTTCTTATTTCACTGACAACTTTTCTTCTTAATACTTTTACCATTCTATTTCCTCAACATCTTTTGGATTATAATTATGAATGTTTTCAATAATTTTACCATCACTTAATTTTATAATACGATTAGCTATATATTGAATATTAGCATTATGGGTAACTATAATTACAATTTGTCCTGCATTTTTACTAATGTCTTTTAATAATTGAATAATTGATTTACCTGTTTTACTATCTAATGCTCCTGTTGGCTCATCACATAATAACAAACTAGGTTTTTTCACAATAGCTCGAGCAATTGATACTCTTTGTTGTTCTCCTCCACTTAATTTAGACGGGAAGTTATGAATTCTATTTTCTAATCCAACCATTTTTAAAACATCAGCACTATTTAAATGATCTTTAACAGTTTGTTCAGATAGCATAACATTTTCTAAAGCTGTTAGATTAGGCATTAAATTATAAAATTGAAAAACAAAGCCAACTTTTCTTCTTCTAAATAATGATAATTGTTTATCATTCATTTTTGTTACATCATCATCATCAACAATATAACTACCACTTGTTGCTTGGTCCATTCCGCCAAGAATATTTAAAAGGGTACTTTTACCTGCACCACTTGCTCCTAAAACAACAATTAATTCACCTGATTCGATTTCAAAGCTTACATCATCTAAGGCTAAAACTTTTGTTTCATTAGAGCCATATTCTTTAGTAATATGTTGTAATACTATTTTTGACATATTATCTCCCCCATTTATTATATATATTATTTTTATATAATTTTAGCACAAAAAGGAAATAATTTCCACTAATATTACTCATATTATGATTTAACTATTCATCTTCATCATTTATATTATTTAATATTTTATTAAATACTTTTTTTGTTTCAAGCCGATTATATTTACAATGTTTGTTACTTCTTTTTCTAAATCTTCTTGCCTCATCTTTAAGTATAATATAATGTTTATATCTTTCTATTGATAATGTTTTATTTTCTAAAGCTTCTCTTATTGCACAACCAGGTTCATTATGATGTGTACAATTTTTAAATTTACATTTTTCAATTATTTGAACAACATCTGAATAATATCTTTGAATAGAATCGGTGATATTAATCATGCCAAAACTTCTAATTCCAGGTGTATCAACTATTTTACAACCATTGTCTAATAATATCATTTTTCTTGTGACTGTGGTATGTCTTCCTCTATCATCTTTATCTCTTATTTCACCTGTTTTTAAGATGTTGTTGTGTACTATTTCATTAATTAAAGATGATTTTCCTACTCCTGATGCTCCTATTAAAAGAATGCAATTTGGATAAACTAAATATTTATTTATTTCATCAATTCCTTCTTTTGTTATGATACTAGTAGCAATAACATCTAAATCAGGTAAAATTTCTTTAACATCGTTAATATAATCATTAACATTACTAACTAAATCAGATTTACTTAAAATAACAACAGGTTTTGCTTTTGTACTATATGATAATATAATCATTCTTTCTAATCTATGAATATTAAAATTATTATTTAATGACATAATACAAAATATATAATTGAAATTTGATGCTAATAATTGTTCCTTATTTTCTGATGGAAGGGGATCTAAGCGATAAAAAGAATTTATTCGCTCATTTGTTTTCACAACTATATAGCCATTAATACTATCTTCTACTTCACAATAATCACCAACAGTTAAATCTTCATAATTCTTTTTCTTTTTTATTATAATATTATTAATATTATTAATATTATTAACTTTGTTAATATTATTAACTTTGTTAATATTATTAACTTTGTTAATATTGTTATTATTACAAATTGCTTCATAATAATTACGATAAACGGCAGTAATTTGTACTTCAAACGCCATAGAACCTCCATTAATTAATTTTCTTAAAATTAAAAAAACTCCTGAAATATATTCAAGAGTTAATTACAATTTATAAATTATATAAAATTAAATAATAGTAGTTTTTTCTACTAAAAAGGTGAATAAAATTTTATAAAAATTTGAATTTAAATTATAATTAGCTCTTTTTTTCATAATAATTTTACCTCCTTTTTTTGTGGAATCTTTTTACACCTATAGTTTATCATTTATATTTTAATAATGCAAGGTTTTTTTAATATTTTTTTTCAGTGGAGTTTTTGACGTGGAACTCTATCGTTTTGTCATCATTAATAATGCATTTATCAATTGATGTAAGCAAAATGGAATCCTGCCATAATGTTAGGCTTGAATTTGTTTCTTTTCGAGTTTTAATAAAATCTTCAATGACAATTTCTTTTGTAGTTCTAGATGTTTTCTTTCTTCAAAATTTTCTAATAGCTTTTTAGCCTTAATAGGGCGGGGTGGCGTAAAATACGTTGGACAATAGTCTCGTCATCAAAAATAAGTGAAGGCTCATAGACTTTCTCTTTTATTTTCTGCACGAATTCGGTTTCGCCCGCCGTTAGATTAATTGCCGTACCGTCTTTCAATGCAAGATTTCTACCGACGTAGAAATCGACGTTCAGAAACTCGTCTGCGCTGATAAAATACTCAAATATTGCTTTGAAAATTGCATTTAATATCCTCCTTCGATCCGAGAAATGAGATTTTTCGGCGCCATCAGCCGCCACTCGGAATTGTACTCCACTTTGCCGTATTCATCCTTTAAGAAATACTTTACTTGTTTTGCCAAGTGCCGTTTGCACTCCGCAAAGAATGCATCTGACAAGTCGAATTTTTCTTGATAGTGTTGCAAAATATATCCAGCCTTTTGATAAAGGAATATACAGTTGTAGGCATAAAGCGCACCGAGAAGTTCTTTCTCATCGAGAATGCGGATATGCACGAGTGCATCGAGCAGTTCGTCAATTCCACCACACGAATCGATATTGTTGATACAGTCAATCACCGTACGCTCAAGCGTGGTGACACGCACCCCCGCCTGTTTGATATACACGATACCATAATCGTTGTTCGGCTGTTTACGAATGTAATCGACGTTGAGAAAAGTGAATGAATTAAACCGCAAGTTGCTTCCCATCATCATCGTATTGAACACTTGATTCACCACGCCGTAAAATTCCAATGCCGAATGATAGCATAAAAAAGCATCATCCGTGATTTTGCTTGCGATCTCAAATTTAGTTGCCATCGGCTCGCCCGTAGCATCGACTAAAACATAGAGTCCTTTGCGCACTTTCATGATCCTTTTGGCGCGAAGTTGCCCCGCGATCCAATTTTCGTATTGTATATCGCTTGAAAATTGCGGACGTATATCTTTTTTTGTAATAACAAAGGAAATCCATTTTACCATAATCAAATCACCCAATTTTTTACCTATTATAGCGCAAAACAATGCAAATATCAATGGTTTTGCGTCATTTTAGATAATAAAGTTGCAAAAAAAGAAAGTTCATGCTTTTTACTTCACGAACTTTCTTGCCATAACTTCTCACACTTGTCTTTAAGTCTTTTCCTTAAAGTACTTCTTCTATAGTTGTTGTTGTAACTGCTATCGTTGTTGATGGCGTTTAACAGTTATATAATCTTTTCTTTCATTAATTTTTGTATTGAATATTCTAGTTTGCAAAAATCTTGCTGCAGCTCTTTTAATATATATTCATTTAAAATTCATCATTATGAAAGAATAAATAACATTAATGGTGCGGGTGACAGGAATCGAACCTGCACTCAAAAGAACTAGATCCTAAGTCTAGCGCGTCTGCCAGTTCCGCCACACCCGCAATAAACATATACAATATCAAATTGCTAAATAATTATACTACATTTTAATATGGAAATCAAGTATTTTTTACTATTTGTTAATACTTTTTCAAAATGATACCAGTTTCTCATTTTTCAAAATGATACCACCTATTTGATATTTTTTTAATT
>CANQVC010000029.1 GCA_947627195.1 uncultured Bacilli bacterium | reverse complement strand
AAGTATAAAATATTAAAAAAATCCCTTACTTATTGATTAGTAAGGGATTTGTCGCATAATAACTGTCAAACTCGGGTGATAAAAATCAAACAGTAATTCGTAAAGAAGTTTTCTAATATTTTCATTTATTAACATTATATGTAACATGTATAATTCATTATATGTGTTACATATTTTTTTATTTAATAATATTTTATTATTAACAATTTAAGAAAAAAATGATATAATATAGAAAACGTTTTATTGATGGAGGATAAATATGAAAAAGCTTTTAATATTTTTAGGATTAATTCTAACTATATTTATATGTGGATGTAGTAATGCCAAAGGAAACATTACAAACATTTCCTTTACAGAAGATAAAAAAGAAATAATAGTTGGTAATGAAGATTTTTTACCAATCATAATTGAAGGTAAGGGAACATTTGATGAAGTAACATATGAATTTAGTGAGGAAGGTATTGTTAGTATTGATCAAGATGTAATAACTGCTTTAAAGACAGGAACTGTAATTGTTACTGCTAGAGCTAAATATAACAAAGAAATATTTAGTGAAATTGAAATAGTTGTTGTAACTAATGAGCCAAAAGAATTTGTTAATTTATTTGTACCAACAACATCAATTAGAATTGGTGATAAAATTTCTTTTGATATTCTAAATATGGATGACTTAAAAGTTAGTTCTAAAAGTGATTTTATATGGCAATCAAGTGATGAATCAATTGCGAAATTCAATGATAATTATGAATTAGAAGGTATAAGACAAGGAAAAGTAACAGTTACTGTTACACAAAAAAATAAACCACAAAATTCTAATACAAGACCAATTAGTGTTGGTTATCCATCAGATTTAAAAACAGAAAATAATGAACCAAATAGTGGACCATTAATTCTTTATACAGAAAGTGGTGAATTTACTATTGAAGCTGGCGTTGAAACTCAATTAAAGGTTTTTGAAGCACAAAATTATTTACGTTATTATTGGAGTTCAAGTGATGAAGATATTTTATGTGTAAGTGAAACAGGAGAAATGATCGGTTGTCGTGAAGGCGTAGTTACAGTGACAGTTGTTTCAAAAGATGCTGACCCAGGAACAAATAATTCTGTTACAATCCATGTAACAGGTAAATCTAAATTAAATTATATTGAAAGATTATTAACTATTGCTTTAGCAGAACAAGGTGAAAAAGAAGCAACAGGTAATAATGATTCAAAATTTAATGAATGGGCTCATTGTTATGATGCATGGTGTGCAATTTTTGTATCTTGGTGTGCAAACCAAGCTGGTATTCCAAGAAGTATCTTAAATCGTTCAATTAGTGTTACTGTTTTATATAATTCATTTGTTAGTAAAAATCAATTTCATTATAAAGAAGATTATATTCCAGTAGCAGGTGATATTATTATTTTCAAAAGTGATGGAGCAAGTCATGTTGGTATAGTAGTTACATGTGACGGAAAAACAGTTTATACAATTGAAGGTAATACTTCTAATATGGTTGCAAGACGTAGTTATGATTTAAATGATTCAAAAATTACTGGATATGGTCATCCAAATTATGGTGAATATTCTAAAGATACTGGTGTTAAATGGGAATAATATAAAATAATTTAAAAAGGACTATCAAGATATGATTAGTCCTTTTATTTTGGTTTATATTAAATAAATATTATAATTTTTCATCATCAGGAAAACAACTATTTCCATAAATATCATACCCAACAATAACTGGGAATCTTTCTACTTCTAATTGATAAATTGCTTCAGGTCCTAAATCAGGAAAGGCTACACATTTCATCGATTTAACACATAAAGAATATTTTGCCCCTAATCCACCTATTGCCACAAAATATAATATATGATTTTTTTGGGCAATATTACGAACTATATCAGCTCTTTTACCTTTACCAATAGTTCCCCCTATATGCATATTTGCCATTTCTTTCATATAAGCATCCATTCGATAAGCAGTTGTTGGTCCAATTGAACCTGCATGGATATTATCTTTAGATGGAGTTGGTCCAGCATAATAAATATACATATTTTCTAAAGATATTGGTAATTCTTCTTTATTTTGAATCATTTCCACAAGTCTTTGATGAGCAGCATCACGAGCAGTATAAATAGTTCCTGTTAAATAAACAAAATCACGAGCTTTTAATTGTTTGATTTCATTTAAATCTAAAGGTAAATGAATTTCTTTTATTGGAAGTTCCATTATAATATAACCTCCTCATGTCTTGCTACATGACATTGAATATTAACAGCTACCGGTAAAGATGCAATGTGGCATGGTCCACATTTTACTTTAACTGCCATTGCACTCATTTGTCCACCAAACCCCATTGGTCCAACATTTAATTGATTTATTTTTTCTAATAATATTTTTTCTAATTTATTGGCATATATATCATCACTTTCATCATTTATTGGACGAAGTAATGCTTCTTTACTATAAATAGCTGATTGTTCAAAATTACCACCTATACCAACACCAACTATCATTGGTGGACATGCTTTTCCTCCAGCATTTTTCACAACATCTAAAACAAAGTCAATTATTCCTTTTTCTTTAGCACTTGGTGGTAACATTTTTAATTGACTCATGTTTTCACTACCAGCACCTTTTGGACATATTGTTATTTTTAATTTATCACCTGGAACATGTTTTTCATGAATAATACATGGAGTATTAGTAAATGTATTTTTTCTTTCAATTGGATGATTTAATACTGAACATCTTAAATATTCTTCCAAATATGCTTCTTTAACAGCTTTATTAATATCATTAATCATTGATCCTTCAATAAATACATCTTCACCAATTTCCATAAATATTACAACAATTCCTGTATCTTGACATATAGGTATATGTTTATCATTAGCAATTTGAATGTTATCAACCATTTCTTCTAATACTTTTTTACTTAAAGGATTTGTTTCATTTAAACATCCTTTTTTTAAACATTTACTAATGTCTTCTTCAATAACAAAATTAGCTTTTTTAGTTGCTTCTTTTACTTTTTCATAAATTAATGATGAAGGAATAATACGCATATTAATCTTCTCCTTTTAATGCACTCATCATTAAACGTTCAATTTCTTGACGAGGATTATTTTTTTCATAAATGACATGGTAAACAGCAGCAATTATTGGTGTATATAAATTATTTTCTTGAGCATATTGATAAGCAGCTATACATGTTCTTGCTCCTTCAACAACCATTGTCATTTGACTTAATGCTTGTTTTAAATCAGAACCATTACCAATAATAAAACCAGCTTGATAATTTCTACTTAATGTTGATGTACATGTAACTATTAAATCACCAACACCTGTTAAACCATTTAATGTATCTTCTTTTGCCCCCATCGAAATAGCTAATCTTTTCATTTCCGCAAGTCCACGAGTAATTAAAGCAGCTTTCGCATTTTCCCCAAATCCTAAGCCAGCACAAATACCAGCAGCTAAGGCATAAATATTTTTTAAAGATCCGCCAAGTTCAGCACCAATTAAATCATGAACAGTATAAACACGAAAATAAGTTTGATTGCTGAACATTATTTGAACTCTTTTAGCACATTCTAAATCATCACTAGCTGCAGCAACAGCTGTTAAATTTTGCATTATTACTTCTTCAGCATGACTAGGTCCTGTTAGAGCAACAAAACCTTGTACTAATTGATGAGGAATTTCTTCATATACAATTTCTGAAACTCTTTTATAAGTATTTGGTTCAATTCCTTTCGATGCATTAATAAATAATTTGGGTACATCTAAATAATTTCTTATTTCTTGAATAACTCCTCTAACAACAGCAGTTGGAACAACTAAAAGAATAATATCACTTTTTTTAATTGCTTCTTCCATATTAGTTGTTGCTTGGACATTTAAAGGTAATTTACCTTCTTTTAATTTACTTTTATTTGTATGATAAGTATTAATTTCATCAACAGTTGGTTTGTCAATATCATAAATAGTAACTAAATGTTGATTATCACCTAAAATACGTGATAAGGCACATCCCCAACTTCCTGCCCCAATGACAGCAACCTTTTCCATATATACCTCCATATTATAATTCTATTAAAGTGTCATACCATATTTTCATTGTTCTAATTAAACTAGTAAATACGCAACGTCCATTGTACAAATTATCATTTTTACGAATTGTATTAAAACCAGAAGAATGAAAATCAACTTCCATTAATAAAGATTCAAATGGTAATTCTTCAATTATATTTTTTCCTGAAAAAATAAATTCAACCCAAATTCCTTTTTTCATTGCTTTTAATGTTTCTTCATGAAGACTAACACCAAAAGCTGGCATTTTATTATGTCCACTCATCATTTCTAAAAATTTATCAACAATAGTTTGATATTTTATAGATCCTTTAGGATATTCATTACATTTTCCTTCTTTATAAAGTTTAATTGATGTTGCATCAAGAACGGCATTTTCTAATCCATCATATTCTTTTGTTTGTTTTTTGTTTGACATAATTGTTTCCTTTCGTTTGATAATATTGGTATTAGTAAAATTATTATTTTGGTTAATAATAATTTTGGAGGCAAAATTATATAATTCTATGACTAAGATATCATATATTAAAATAATTTTATTTAGTTTGTTTTTGTTTTGTACATTCGGCTGTAAAAATAAAATTAATAATATTGAGAAAATTGAAATAAATGAATATCCAATTATTCTAAATAATTTTCAAGAAGATCTTAAAATTCAAAATGGTTCAATTGCTATAATAAAGCAAAAGCAAGGAAAAATTATTCCGATTAATATTAATATGATTCAAGGATATCAAAAAAATAAAACTGAAGATCAAATATTAAAAATTTCATATCATAACCATTCAATTGAATGGATAATCCCTTTTGAAAAATTACTTCCAATAAACGCTAAAATAATTAAATCTAATGAGGATTTTAATATTCAAATACAAAATATTTGCGATAATGATTTATTAGTATTTTACCCTAGAACATATGAAATAAATCCTTGGGTTATAAAAAATAAAGTCCAAATAATGGGTATTGATGAAGATACGACTATTATTGAGATAAATAATGATAATAAATTACAAAATTTTGGTATTAGCATTGAAAGTAGTGATGTATCCTTCTACAATCTAACGATTAAATTAATTGGGGATAAAAATAATTATATTTTGCAAATGGCAAATAATAATTGTAAATTATCCAATATTAATTTAAATAATATTACTTGTATAGGAGGATCAGGGATAAATATCAAAAATATATCAAATACAACTTTAAACCAAGTAAACATTAAAAACACAAATAATTCAACTCTTGTTTTATGTAATTCAAATATTATTGTATCACATTGTACTTTAGGTAACTCATTATATGGTAGTATATATTTAGCAAATTCCATTCAAGACAATTTAATTCAAATAGATAAAAATACTAAAATGTATGGATATTTATGTATTGAAGAATGCAAAGGTAATGAAAAATCTTTGGAAAAATTTAAAAAAGAATGGAAAGAAATTAATAATGATCAAGAAACAATGATTTTATTCACGTCAATAAATAATGAATGAGTTAAGAAATTAACTCATTTTTTATCTGGGAACATTTCTGAATATCTATTTAAAGATTGTTTAATCATATTAATGGCATCTTTTCTTCCTTTAATATCTTTAACATTTGTATCTTTTCCTTCTAATGTTTTATATACTTGAAAAAAATGTTTAACTTCTTCATACATATGGTGAGGAAGTTTATTCATTTCATGAATATTATTATACATTGGGTCATTTTTACAAATAGCAATTATTTTTTCATCTCTTTCACCATTATCTACCATTTCCACCATTCCTATTGGATAACATTCAACAATAGTCATAGGAATAATAGATTCACTACATAATATTAATACATCTAATGGGTCGTTATCCAATGCATATGTTCTTGGAATAAAACCATAATTTTGCGGATAATGAGTTGATGTAAATAAAATTCTATCTAATCTTAAAGTGCCTGTTTCTTTATCTAATTCATATTTATTTTTACTTCCTTTAGATATTTCAACGATTGCAACAAAATTTTCAGGTGTAACTCTTTCCTTTCTAATGTCATGCCATATATTCATAACTTTCTCCTTTATTCATGTAAAAATGTCATACATGCATCAATTATTTTTTGATAATATGAAGAATATAACATTAAATGTGAAACTTCATCATAACATATAACTTTTAAATTAGAACAAATTGATTTATAAAAATCAATAGTTTTTTCGGGAACTAATTGATCTAATTTACCCCATATTAATAATGTTGGACAATCAATATGATTTAATTGATCATTACATATTTTTATAACATTACTAAATGTTTTAATACCATGAATAGTATAACGAGGGAATAATTGATTAAACATCATTGACATACTTTTTTTATTATCTTGATTGATTGTATGAATGTATTCTTTTCTTTTTTCTTTTTCTTCCATCATTTCAAGATCATTATTATTTCTATTTTTAAATTTGAAATTATAATAATCATAATATGTATGTAAATTTGATATAAACATTGCGGGATTTAAATATTTATTTGCAGGGGCAAGTAAAACAAGTTTATGGACTTTATGAGTTTTTGTTAAATGGCTGGCTAATGCTCCTCCCATGGAAAAACCAATGATATCAATTTCATCATATTTTTTCTCTAATTGAGTCATGGCATTTTCGACACAAATAATTGTACTTTCAGGAGTAAAATCTTTTTCATTAGCATGTTCGCCATGACCAGGTATAAATAATCGATTAATTTCATCATATTCATTTTGTAATGAAGGAATTAGTGGATCAAAATCTCTTTGGTCAGTTGCAAAGCCATGTAATAATAATACTGCTTTCATAATTTTTTTCCTTTTCTATAAGATTCAATAATTCTTTGAATAATAAACTTACCAGAAAGAAATGCTTGGTCTATGCCTCCTGGTGAATTCATCCATTGACTTGCTATATATACATTAGTCATATTTATA
Source organism: uncultured Bacilli bacterium (assembly GCA_947627195.1). Taxonomy (GTDB): domain Bacteria; phylum Bacillota_I; class Bacilli_A; order ML615J-28; family CAG-698; genus CAKOMG01. Next base: position 17,656 of record CANQVC010000029.1, on the reverse strand, counting down.
TTACCATTATGATATATAGGTTTACCTTGAGGTGTTATGTGAAATGAATAAATTGAACCTTTATAAGTATTAGTTAATTTAAAATAATCAATTGGTGTTATTACTTCTTTTAATTGAATTTTTTTCCATTCAGGAAAAATATTTTCAATTATTGATTTAACTTCATCACATATTTCTTTTAATTTTTTATTATATAAAAAATCTGTTTGGTATAAACTTTCCCAGTATTCATAATCTTTAATATCTTGTTTAAAGGTACAATATACTTCATTTAAAGAAGGAATTATATGTAAAATAATTTGTGAATAATAATTTTTGCCAATTTTAATTGGCTCACATGAATAAATATAAATACCTTCTTGATAATTATTATTCTTTTTATATAATTTTAAAAAATCAACATAATAAGAAAAATGAATACCACTATAAACTGGATATGCTTCTTTATTTTCATATCTTAAATAAAACTTTCTATCACCAACTTTTCCTTTTAAAACTTTATTAAAAACAAAATATGGATCAATTGCCAATATATATTCATCAGCATAATCATATTTACCAGATTTAAATATTACTTTTTCACAACTATTAGGATTTGCCCATTTTATTTCTTCTAATGTTTCTTGAAAAATAATTTTACCACCCATTGATATATAAATATTTTTTAGTTGTTCTAAAATATCATTAATACCTTTTTTAGGTTGAACTAGTTTACCTGATAAATAATTAGCTATTGTTAATAATAAAGTAATAATACTTTCATTATGATTAAAAATACTTAAAAAAGCATTTTTAATACTTTTATCACTAAAAGAACTAAAATATTCTTCAACTGTTATATTTTCGTATTTACTAATTATTTTATTAATTTTTCTTTGTTTTAATTGCTTTTTAGTTGTCAGGAAAGGATTCATTAAATCCCATGGTATATTAGCATTTTCAACATAATCTTCTAAATCCGAAATTGTAGAAAAAAATGAATGAATTTGTTTTGTATCATTTGGTGATTTAGATAACCATTCTTCTTTTGTTTTATTTTTATCTTGCCAAAAAGTAAATGTATTATTTTCATCTTGGTATTTAAAAAAGAAAGGGGGAATAAAAAAATTATCTTGGGGTATAAATTCATTCCACACTTGAAATAATTCAATATTTTCTTTCCCACAAGCCATCCATGGAACTATACTTAAGTTTTCTTTTTTATTATTAGGATAAACTAAATTACCACCAACATAGGTATTTTTTTCATAAATGATACTTTCTATTCCATTTTTTTGCGCATAAATACCGCTTGCTAAACCCGCAATGCCAGCACCTATGATAATGATTTTCATGATTTACCTCGGATAATATAAATTAGTACAATGATAGTATATCATGTTTTTAAATCTTTCTCAATATTAAAAATACTTTTTCTAAAAACATTTTCATAAAAATGAAAAAATAAACCTTTCTAATTAACTAAAAAGGTTTATATTATGTTACATTAAAGGGGCAAATATTTGTAATAAACCAACATATATACGTTTAAATATATTGCCTTTACTATATACTTTCTTCGGAGGTAGTTTTGATTCATTTTGAGTTTTTATAAAATCTTCTTTAATATCACTTATTACATCAAAATCTGTTAGAAAACATCCACATTCAAAATGATGAACAAGACTACGATAATCTAAATTAATAGTGCCAACTACTGCTACTTTATCATCACTAACAAAAGATTTAGCATGAATAAATCCTGGAGTATATTCATAAATTTTAACACCTGCTTGAATAAGTGAACGATAATAAGATCTTGTCAATGTAAAGATGACTTTTTTATCAGGAATATGAGGGGTAATAATCCTTACATCTACTCCTCTTAAACTAGCTGCTTTTAATGCTACTTCCATATTATAATCAATTATTAAATATGGAGTTGTTATGTAAACATAATCTGTTGCACTATTAATAATATTTAAATAAACATTTTCGCCAACATATTCTTTATAAACAGGAGATGGTCCATCACCAAATGGTTGAAAATAAGTATCACCAGTAAATGGTTCAGGATGATATTTATGAGGCATATATTGGGTATAATCATCTGTTGTATTTGATTGAATGTTATATGATGTTAAAAACATCATTGTGAAATTCTGGACAGCTTCTCCTTCTAGCATTATTCCTGTATCTTTCCAATGACCAAAGCGATTTACAGCATTAATATATTCATCAGCTAAATTAATACCGCCAGTAAAACCAATATAGCCATCAATTACAACTATTTTACGATGATCTCGATTATTATATACAGCTGATACAATTGGTTTAAATTTATTGAATTTAATACAATGAATACCTAAACTACGTAAATATCTATCATAACGATGGGGTAGGGTATTAATTGAACCAATATCATCATATATTAATCTTACTTCAACGTTTTCTTTTATTTTTTGTTTTAGAACTTCTAATATAGAATCCCACATTTTTCCTTGTTCAATGATGAAAAATTCTAAGAAAATAAAGTGTTTAGCTTCTTTTAATTTTTCTAATAATTTAGCAAAATATATTTCGCCAATTGGTAAATATGTAGCTTTAGTATTACTATAAATTGGTGATTGAGATGAATTATAAATGTATTCAGCTTGATTAGCAAGTGATTTATCCATTTCTTTTAATTTATTAAACATTTCTTCATTTTGTTGACAATATTTAGCATTTTTATCTTGAACACTTTGATAATTACGACGAGTCTTTTTTGATACAACTCTTTTACCAAAAATGATATATACAGATACTCCAACTACAGGAACAAAAAGAATTAAAATAATCCATGGAATTTTATGAGACGGATTTCCTTCTTTATTCATTATATGTAATAAAAGGAAAACACTTAAAACAATAATTACGACATTAACATAAAAAAATCTTTCTTGTAAATACCAAAATAATCCTAAAGTTACAGCAACTTGAATGATGATTAATAAAGCAATAATTGTGAAACGACTAAAGAATATCTTTAATATTTTCATTATTAATCCTCCTTCACACATTTTAACATGAATTGATCAACTTTATCCATAACATTATTATCAAATTCAACAAGTAATTGATAATCTAAATTTTCATAATAATTCTTTAATACATCATCTGGTATTTTCTTGCCATATTTAATATGTAATCCATCTAATTCATGGTTATTTTTAATTATATATAATACAGCTTTATCACTAATATTAGGACGATGCATTTTGTTTTCCACAGCTAAAAAATGTATATTATCATTGTTTACTTCATTTTGATATTTTTCAAATGTCATAAAAGGTACATCAGGATCTAATGTTCCGTGAATAACTAATATGGGCATAGTTGCCTTTTTATATGATTCAATTGTTTTAAGTTTTGCATTATTTTTAAAATTAAATTTTTCTAATAAATGAAACCAAAATGAAATAAAGAATTTTTTTGGTATTACATCATCAGCACAATTAGGAGCAGCTAAACTAACAACACCAGAAATTTGCTTGTTAAGAGAAATGACATTACTTACAGCATATCCACCCATGCTATGTCCATATAATAATATTTTATACTTATTTAAATTTTCATCTTCTTTTACATATTTAAGACAAGCATCTAAATCTAAAACAGCCTGTTGAAGACCATATATTTTCTTGCCCTCACTTTTTGCTGTTCCTGTGTTATCATAACTTAAAACTAAAAAACCTAATTTCGCAAAATGATTTATTTCGGTAGCATATGCCATATGACCACCACCCATACCATGAGATACAATAACTAAGCCTAAATATTTATCTCTTTGGTATGAATAAATACCACCATATAATTTATTATTATGAGTTGATATAAAAGAAATGTCTTGTTTGTTTAAACCTGGATAATCACTTACAGCAAAATATTTTAAATATTTGGGGTTATCAATTCTTTTGCCAAATACTTTATTGTATTGAATTGTAACAACAATACCAAAAAATAAAAATAATAAGACAAATAAAATAATTATAGATAATGCACCATATAAGATTATTTGTCCAATATTTAAAAACATATTTTATCATCTCCTTTATAACTTAAATGATTTTTTTAATTCTTCTTTTTCTTCTTTTAATAATTGATTTGAATCTAATATTTTACGAATTGTTTTTTTGAATATTGAATTAGATATATTAGATTGTTTTAAAAATAACATTGTCATATCTTTATTTTTTATATAAGAAATTGACAATAACCAACTAATTGCCATTTCCACATAATAATCATTAATCTTGATATTTTTACATATATCAAAAATATCTAAAAAATATTTTTGGTAATTATTATCTATGAAATTATGTAACATTGATACGATACAAAAGCGAACAATATATTCATCATTATATTGTGCATATTTTTTTAAATAATTAAAATATTTATCTAATTCATCATTAGATATTTTAATCGTTGAAACTAATGTATCAACAACAGCCCAACTCTTAACGAAAGGAAAAAATTTGTCTAATGCTTTAAACAATTGCTCTACATCATGATAATAATAACCAATTACTAAACCTTGTAACAAAGTTTCTTCAAAAGAGCTAGGAATATTATTAAGGATTGATAAATCATTTTCTTTAACTAATCTTTTAGCAATTTTTCTTAAAATAGGAATTCTTACTCCTAAAATAGTTGTTTCTGTTGGAACAATTTTCTTTTGAAATAAAGCATAATTAATATCTATATATTTATTTAATTCATCATATATATTCATTTTTTTATCCTTTTTGTAAATATTATAAAACTTTTTAGGAAAAATAGCAAGAAAAAAAGCTCATATCACATGATATGATATGAACATATTTTTTTATTAATTATTATCTATTATTATCTTTTAAGAAAATAATCCTTTCTTTTCGATAACATTTGTTACGGAATAACCAACTTCTTCTACAGCATTCTTTAATTTTTCATCAACATTTTCTACTGGCGAATCGATAGTAACAATGGCTTCTTTTTTAGCTAATTTGACTACTACTTTTTTTACTCCTTCAACATTCTTTAATGCACTTTCTACTTTAGCTTGACAATGTGCACAAGACATACCTTCAATTGTTAATACTTTTTTCATTACATTCTTCCTCCTTTATTTTATTTTTTGTATGAAAAAATCTTAATCTTAATGCATTTAATACAACACAAACTGAACTAAAACTCATTGCAAGTGAAGCTATCATTGGATTTAATTTAAGATTAAATGCTAAATAAAAGACTCCAGCAGCAATAGGAATACCAATGCTATTATAAAAGAAAGCCCAAAATAAATTCATTTTAATATTTCTCATGACAGCTTTACTTAATTGAATAGCATAAACAACATCCATTAAACTATTTTTCATTAAAACAATATCAGCTGATTCAATAGCTATATCAGTTCCAGCTCCAATGGCAATAGCAACATCACTTTTGGCAAGTGCTATGGCATCATTAATACCATCACCAACCATAGCCACTATTTTTTTCTCATCTTGTAATGATTTAATACAAGATTCTTTTTCCATTGGTGTTACTTCAGATAATACTTTTTCAATACCTAATTCTTTTTGATAAGCCATGGCAGTGATATTATTATCACCAGTTGCCATTATAACTTCTAAATTCATTTTCTTTAAGTTTTGAATTGCTTCTTTACTATTTTCTTTAATTTCATCTCTTAAAGCAATATAACCTAATAATTCTTCATTTCTAGCAAAATAAATGACTGTTTTTCCTTCATTAGAAAGTTTATTGACATCATCAATTACCATTGATAAATCAATTCCTCTTTGCTTAAGAAGAGCTTTATTTCCACCAATAAAACAATTATTATTTTCTTTAATTTCAACACCAAATCCTGTATATGATTGAAATGTACCATTGATAGATTCTTTATTTATTTTTATTTGATTTGTTTCAATATATTGAATAATAGCTTTCGCTAAAGGATGTTCAGATTTATTTTCCAAAATATAAGCAGCATGTAATAAAGATTCTAAACTATTTGTAGCATAAACATTTGTAACAACTAAAGATCCTTTAGTAATTGTTCCTGTTTTATCTAAAACAATACAATTTACTTTACCTAATTGTTCTAAAGCTTCACTAGATTTAATTAATATTCCTAGTTCTGCTCCTTTTCCTGTTCCCACCATAATAGCTACAGGAGTAGCTAATCCTAAAGCACATGGACATGATATTACTAATACTGATATTCCCATGGACATTGCTAGTTCAAAATCTTTTAAAATAATAAATTGTATTATAAAAGTTATTATAGCAATAATCATCACAATTGGGACAAATATACCACTTATTTTATCAGCTAATTTAGAAATAGGTGCTTTACTATTACTTGCTTCATCAACTAAATTAACAATTTGTGATAAAGTAGTGTCTTCTCCTACTCTTGTTACTTCCATGCGAATAAATCCTGTTTTATTAATTGTTGCTCCAACAACAAAATCACCTACTACTTTATCTTTAGGAAGACTTTCACCACTTATCATTGATTCATCAACTGCTGTTTCCCCAAAAATAATAATCCCATCAACAGGTATACTCATTCCTGGTTTAACTTGCAAGATATCTTTAACTTTCACATCTTCTGAATTAATTTCAATTACACCATTATTTGTTTCTAGTAAAGCTGTTTTAGGAGCTAAATTCATTAGTTTTTCTAATGTTGCACTTGTTTTTCCTTTACTTTTGGTTTCTAAAAATTTACCTAATGTAACAAGAGTTAAAATAGTACCACTTGATTCAAAATATAAATCCATATGGTATCTTTCGATAAGATCATAATCATGAATAATTAAACCTCTCATCATTTGAACAAATGCGAAAATCCCATATAACAAAGATGCTGTTGCCCCAATCGCAATTAATGTATCCATATTAGGACTTCTTTTAAATAATTGTTTATAACCATTTTTAAAATAATGGAAATTAATGATAATAATAGGGATAACTAATATTAATTGTGAACCACTAAAAATAAGAGCACGATAATCATTAGTTCCTAACATAAATTTAGGTAATGGTAAACCTATCATATGCCCCATCGATATGTAAAATAAAGGAACAAAGAATATAAAAGAAAGAATTAATCTTTTTTGCATATTTTTTATATTTTTATTCATTTGTTCTTTTCTTTTCACAAAATCTTTTTGATATGGTAACATTTGATATCCACTATCGGCAACTGCTTTTTTCATATCTTCTTCTGTTACTTTTTCTTCATCAAAAGATACATTCATACTATTAGAAAGTAAATTTACTTGACAACTAATAACACCATTTAAAGAACTTACAGCATTTTGAACATGCATTTGGCAACTAGCACAAGTCATACCCGTTACTGTATATTTCTTTTTTATCAATTTACATGCCTCCTTGGAGAATAAATATCAATACTATTTTATCTAATACTATTATATATTATTTTTCATTTTTTTGCAATTAATACAACCTAGTATAGAATAAAATCAAATTATAATTAAAAAAGCTCCCCTAACGGAGAACTTTTCATAATTTGCCATAACATTATTCAGCAAGAAGCAATTTACCAGTAAGTAGTAAATATACTAAGTCTATTATTTCTAAAATAATACCCCAACCAAGAACAATGAATAAAATTAATACAACGATGTGTAATACACTCTTTGTTCTTAAAGCAACTGATAATCTAATTAATAATTCCATAATCCATCCAACAAGTGGAATGATTAAAAGAATAAACTTAATTAAAGTATTTTGTTTATAAAACCACTTATCAAAAGCCATAATCGTTCTCCTTTCATGCTTTAATTATAACATAAGTTAAAAATAAATACAACTTTTTTCATTAATTATTTTTATTTTTCATTATTTTTTTTCTTTTCTTCTTCAATTCGACGATTTTCTTCAATTTCAGCTTTTACTTTAGCTTGAACTTCTTGAGTCTTTTTTTCATATTCAGCTTGCAATTCTTCACGTTCTTTTTCTTCTTGTTTTAAAAGCTCTTCTTTTTCTAATTCTTCTTGTTTCTTTCTTTCTTCTTCATCTTTTTCTTCTTGTTCTTTTCTTTCATCATATGTACGATAAGCAATTATCATCTTAAACAAAAAGAAAACACATAAAGCAGCAATTAAAACAAATACCACTCCAGCAATGATTGTTCCTACTTTACCTGTACCAAACATTGCAATAGAAGCAATTCCCGCAATTAGAAATAAGAATATATCACCTAATATCCAAGTTCTTAATTCACTTCGGTTAGCTCTTTTAAACATTGCCATTTCCTTCTTTCTGTAATAAACTGTTTCTTTGTTTTTGTTCTTTCTCTAATAATTTATTAGTAATTGAAAAAGAATCTAATAATAATTTAATAACTTTATCAAGTTCAGAATTTTCACTATAATCTGCGCCACAAATATAATTAACTCTACCATCAATCATTAAAGATGTAACTTGATCTTTTTTCCCTTTTGGATAAAGAGCAATTGATTTACCGCCTTTGTCTTTCACAAGACGCATACAAGGAACATCAGTTATTCCATCACCAATATAAATCATATTCCGATATTGTACTCTTCTTTCTTGTTCAGATATTCTTTGATTAACTGTCATATCATCATTTATCTCTTGAACGCCTTTAGAAATACGGAAGATGAATTGGGTTTTCATCGTATAATTAATAGCTATTTTAGGCCAAATTGCTTCACCATCTTTATCATACATATATTCACATGCATAAATTTCTTTAAATTCATTAGCTATTACGCTTCCTTCAATTATTTCTTTAACACCTGAAGAAATGATATAATGTTCAACTTCTAAATCATTCATATGACCATAATCATTGATTCTTTTAAACCATGAAGTAACACCTTTATAATATTCTATATTTTTACCCATAGATTGTAAATAAGAACGATTAAAAGGAATTTGCTTTTCTTTAGCTTTCACAATCATCATATACATATATGCTAATACTTTTTCAACGTTTTCTGCTTCCCCAAAACTTGTTGTTTCATCCCAAAATTGTTGAGGAGTCATTGATAAATTAGGAATAAAACCATAATTTTGCATATCTTGACGACATAATGTTTTATCAAAATCGTACATTAATGCTACAACAGGTCTTTTTTTCATTCTTTTCACATCCTTTATTTTTTATAAACTAAATAAATTATAATCATGGTAAATATTAACAATTAAATTATATCATAACTATTTGTTTTATGCAAATAATTCAAAACAAGAAAAATAAATAATTAATATTTTTTTAATGAATTTCTTTAATAATTCCATCTTCAATAGAATATAAATATAAATTAATTGGTTTATTTTTTATATGAGAAATATAATTTTTATAACCATTTAATTGATTAATATATGCGTCATCATTAACATTTTTTAATTTATAATCAATGATATGAATATAGTCATCATATTCTAACATTAAATCAATAATACCTTCTTTTGTAACACCATCATCTTGAAATACAAAATGATATTCTTGATAAACATTAGCTTTATCAATGTTTTTAATTAAATCAGATTTTAAAAATAAATTTAAATATTTTTTTTCTTCATTAGTAATATTTAAAGCATCAATTTCATTAATAATATTAGGATTTTTTAAATCAAGGTGTTCTAATATTTCATGAATTTTTGTTCCATATTGCATGTTATGATAAGTATTTGTTGATATAATTTCATTTGTTACTTTAGAATAATGCTTTTTCACATTTTCAAAAGAAGCTATTGTTAATGAATTGTTTACTTCTATATTATCATTTATATTATTATTAAAAATTTCATCAAAGTTATGATTTCGTATAATATCATATTTATCTGTTCGTTTAATATTATTTAAATTAACTAGTTTAATATAACCTTTTAATTTATTTTGAATTAGTGTTAAAAAATCAGCAAAACAATGTAAACTTTTTGTTTCTTCTTTTAATTCAGGAGTTACTATTATAATTTTTTCTTCACATCTTGTTAAAGCAACATAAAATAAACGTAATTTTTCTGATAAATCTTCTTTTTGTAAATTGTATAAATATAGTTTTTTTAAAAATGTGTCTTTTTTATTTAATAATAAACTAGGTATGATAATACCATAAGTATCAGAAAAATATAATTCCTTTTTTGTTTCATCATTATTAAATTTTTTGTTTAAACCACTATAATAACAAATAGGAAATTGTAATCCTTTAGAGTTATGAATAGTCATTATTTTACAACTACCAACAGATTTTTTTTCAATTGAATAGCGAATAGACATTTTTTCATCTAATACTTTTTCTAAGAAATTAATATATTCATCAATTGTGTAACCAGCTGAATCAAACATTTTCGCATATTTATCTAAATAAGCTAATCTTATAGTTATTTCTTCTAAATTACCAATTTTCATCCAATATTCATAAAAACCAAATTCTTTTAAAATACTATATTGTAATTCTTGAATTGAATAAATTGATTCTAATTTCAAAACATTATATATAGATTTCATTAAAGGATGATCTTTATAATTTTTATTCATAAGATAAAGTAATATATCATTATCTAATGTTTCATATAAAAAACTACGTGCAATAGACATAAATAAGAATTTAAATTTTTTATCATATTCTTTATTTTTAACTTTTTGCATTAGTTGCATTATATTTAGTATTAAAGAAATTTCTATAGAATCTTCTAATTTTTCATCTTTATATATTGATAAAGGTATTTTAAAATATTCAAAAATTTTTTTATATAAAGAAAAACTATCTCCTCTATCTATTAAAATGACAAAATCAGAATATGTAGCATTTCTTAACTTTTTAGTTTCTTCATCATATACTTGAAATTTATTTTCGATTTTATTTTTAATATCATAAGCAATAATAAAAGCTTCTGTTTCTCCTTCCTTAAAACGATCACCTTTTAATGTTTGATATGATAAAATTTCCATATGTTGATCTTGATCTTTTAATGAATTATTATCATATTTAGCATGATTAGCATAAATCATTTGATGAGAATTAACATAATCAGCGCCACCAAATGATAATGTCATCAAATCAGAAAATATCAGATTAATATCACTTAAGACTTCTTTACGACTACGAAAGTTTTCTTTTAAATCTATTTTTTTACCATCAATTTCTTGACTATATTTTAGATATTTATCTTTAAATAAATTAGGATTGGCATTACGGAAACGATAAATTGATTGTTTAATATCACCAACCATATAAACATTATTATTAGCAATATAATTAATAAATGTTTCTTGAATATCCGATGTATCTTGATATTCATCAATCATAATTTCATGAAATTGATTTTTTAATTCTTCTCTCACAAAATCAAATGATTTAACTAATTGAATTGATAACATAGCAATATCAATATATGTATAAAAATTATTCATTTTTTTGAAATTAGTTATTTTATCATCAACTTCTTGAATTATATCTAAAATACTTTTCACAATATCGTTAGTATCTAAAACAGAATTTATATAATCATCATATGATGTAACAAAAAATTCTTTTAATTCTTTGATACCATCTGTTAAATGAGATTTAATATTTTTTGTATTTTCACTATATTTATTTTTATTTAAACTAGGCATCTTAAAATTATTTAAATAATCACTAAATTGTTCATAAGATTTTTTATTATCTTCAATTTGATAAGATAATAAATAATTAAATACGTCTAAAAATTCTTGATATTGATCTTGAGATAATTCATCTAACAATTCTAAAGCAATTTCTTTAACATTTTCTATTTTTTCTTGAAGAAAAGCAAAATATTCTTTTCGTTTTTCTAATAAAAATGAAGTATTGAATTTATCAAAATATTGTTCAATATATTCTCTTTTATCAATTTTCATTGTTAGTTGTTGATAGGAATTCAAGATAAAATCACGAAAACCTTTATCATTATTTAAGAAAAAATTTTCAATACATTTTAAAAAGCCTTTATCATTTCTTTCTAAATATTTTTTATCAAAAATTTGTTCAATTATTTTTATTAATTCAATTTTAATAATATTTTCATCAGTTATTTGAATATCTTTATCTATATCCAATAAATAATGATACTTTTTCACAAGCGATAAAGCAAAGCTATCGAATGTTGATATATAAGCAGAATCTAATTTTTCTAATTGATTTTCTAAAAATGTTTTTTTATCTAATAATTCAGGATTATTAATATTATCTTTGATGTTTTTACGAATTTTATTACGCATTTGTTGGGCAGCTAATTTAGTAAATGTTAATATTAATAATTTGTCAATTGAAATACCTTCTTTTAATTTAGTAATTACACGTTCTGATAAGACAGAAGTTTTTCCACTTCCTGCACCAGCACTTACTAAAATATTACAGTTTGAAAAATGAATTGCTTTTGTTTGATCATTGGTCCATTGGCTCACTGTTATCACCTTCCAAACTTTCTTTTTTATCTAAATGCTTTGCATCTTTATGAGTACAATAACAAATATTTTTAAATTTACAATATTCACAAGAATTAAGCTTATCTTTAATCATTTTTGGTTCAATATTAAATTTACCATCTAAAATATTTTTTAATGCTTCATGAATTTTTTTATCAGCTATTTTTTCAATTTCGAATATTTCATCTTCGCTTTTTACTTTAGCAAATGCACTATATGTATTATCCTTTTTCTTCGCTAAACTTTTTATTAAATAACTACTATTAGGACTAGGATCAAATTCATATTTATCAGGACAATCTTTTAAAGTATATCCTTCTAAAAGCATTGCTTTTTTTCTTTTATCTAAATCATCTTCAAATTGTAATATATGTTTTAAATAAAATCCATATATTTTCGCATTCTTTAATTCTTCAATATGTTTTGATAAATATAAATAAACTGGTAATTGAAGAAATAATCCATCTTCAATATAATCAAGAGTAATAACATCTTTACCTGTTTTGTAATCAATTAAAACCAAATATGTTACATCTTGATTGTTATCTTTAAATGTTTGATAAACTATTCTATCAATAGTACCATTGATTGTGATATCAAAATCATGGTTATTTTGTGTTACTTGTTCTTTTATTTCAACATGTTTTTCTAATAAATTATTATGATATTTGATTTTTTGATTTTCATCAAGAATTAAATCAACTAATTCTTTTAAGTTTTTAGTTAATATTTCAAAATAAAATTTTTCTTTATTATTAAGTTCTTTATTTTCATTTTTTAAAAAATTATTAACTTCATCATCAAATATAAAATTATCATCAAATAAATGACTTAAAACATAATGATAAAATCTTCCTCGATAAGTACTAAATGTATCATTATATTCATCTATTTTTAAAATATAATTTAAATAATAAGCAAATGAACATTCATAATATTTATTTATTGATGTATAAGATAAAGATAATTTATTATCAATTAATTTATATAAATTATTTAAATCAATTCCACTAAATATATTACGATAATTTAAATAATCTTTTGGATAATAATGTTTATATAAAGATGATGATCGATTCTTTATAATACCAAACTTTCTATATTCATCTAAATCACGATATAATAATTGTTCATTTAATGAATTAGAAAAATATGATATTTCAATATTTTTATCTTCTACTTTAAGATTTAATTCATTAATAAAATTACTAGGAAAATATTCATCAAAACTATCTTTTAAACAATAACTTAAATAAATATTATCAACTATAGATATAACATCTCTAACTTGTTCTTTAGAACGTTTATTTTCTTCTTGTGTTGTTTCTAATCCTAAGATACTTCTTAAAGAATCAGAAAAATAATCTTCATCTTTTTTGATTATTGGTAAATCATTATGGTGAAATCCTAAAACAAATAAATATTCATCACGATCAATATCTATATCATTAAAAGGAATAATATTAATACCTTTTCTTTTTTCTAATGATGGTTTAGATGTTTTCTTTAATTCTTCTTTTAAACACATCATAAATTCATCATCTATTTCTTTATCAGATTGATACCAAGCTAATGAATTAATTACTTGAATAAATTTGTTTAAGATTTTTTGTTCTTCATCATTATATTGAACTTTATCATCTTCGATGATTTCTTTGATTACTTTTTCTATTCCTTGTGTTCTTTTTTCATTTAAAGCCCGAAAAATTCGTTGTACTAGGTTTGAATTGAAAAGACTATAAATTGGTTGATTGTTTAGGGGAATAGAATACAAATCAAATATTCTTTTTAAAGTGAAAAGATATTTATCTTTTACGTTTGTTATAAATATCGAAGATATATCGATACCATCCTTTAATAAACTAGAAATATTCTCACAAATATCTATTATTTCTTCTTCCATTGTTTGAAAAGCATATACTTTTTTATCTTTGTTTGTTTTTACTTTGTATTCATCAACATAATCAATTGGTTTAGTAAATTTAATAATATAATTATAAAGCTCATTTGACAAATAGTTTTTACTATATATTATTACTTTTTTTCTTTGAAAATAAGATTTAAATAAAGTATTTTCTTCAATTAATTTGTTTTTAGTTAGTTTTTCTTTTAATTCTAATAACATTTGAATTTTATCATAATTTTGCTTTGGTAAATCAATTAAATTTAATAAACGTAAATGTTCTAAATATATTTTAGCTGTAAAATATGGAACTTTTTTTATTTTCATTACTTCATAAATTGTTTTAGAAGTATAAGAAAATGTTAATTGGGATAATAATTCTTCTTTTGTCAACCAAGATATGTCATATAATTCTCTTTGTTTAGATATTTTAAGTAATAATTTTGTTTGAACTTGTTTAGGAGCTATAAATAAATAAGATGTATTTGGATACATAATCTACCATCCAAATTGATATAATAAATATATTCCTAAAGAAATTTGCCAAATAAATCCTAAAATATTAATAACAACAAAATACCAATGTTTAGTTTTATGACGAAAGACATACATACCAATTAATCCGCCAATTGCTCCACCAAAAAAACTTAAACTTAATAATACTTTTTCAGGTATTCGCCATTTACCTTTTTTAGCTTTATGTTTATCAGATATATAAAAGCACATTGTGATAAAACTAATAATAACGATAACAATAAGATAATAATATAAATGCATTTATTTTCTCCTTATTTTATATTTCTGTATTATGTATTGTAATATCAGCATAAATAATATTCATGATTTTTTCTAAATCAGTTATTTTAACTTCAATTTGATGACCTACTTTACCAGCACTAAAACATATTTTTTCGTGTTGTTTTGCTTCAATATCAATGAATGTTGGAAAAGCTTTTTTCATACCTATCATTGAACATCCTCCATGTATATATCCTGTTAGAGGTAGTAAATCTTTTTGCTTTAACATCTCTATAGCTTTTACTCCACTTACTTTGGCAGCTTTTTTTAAATCTAAGGTACAACAAACAGGAATTACATAAACAAAATGGGTATTATTAGATCCTTCAGTAACTAAAGTTTTAAATACTTGTTTAGGATCTTTTTTTAAAATTGTGGCAACTTCTTTACCATCAGTTATTGTTGGATCATATGAATAACTTTCATATAGTATTTTCTTTTGATCTAAGATACGCATTACTTGAGTTTTTTCACTTTTTGCCATGATTTTTACCTAATTTAATTTCTTTTTTATTTTTTAAATATGATGATGTTAAAATATTTTTCATATAAATGAATGATAAAACTAATAAAGATATTAATCCTATCCAATTTAAAATTATACTAATAGTATTATTTTGCAACCATAATGATGTTACGAGAGTTATAACAATTGTTATTAATGTTATGATGATTATATCAATTAAAAGATGTTTTTTATTTTCTTTAATTGTTTGCATATCTAAATGAAAACGAAGAAAATATAATGACATAAATATAAATATTAAACAAGATGAAATAGATGAAGAAATGTGAATAAATATATTAACACTATCTAATATACAAGTGTCAATTAAAAATAATCGATAAAATAAAGTATAAATTAGTAATACATATAAAAACAAGAAAAATGTACAAGGGATAATGCCAATAAATGATGTTACTTTTTTAAAGTTTTCTCTTTCTAATGATTCTTCATCAGCTGATGATAATGCATGAATCCATCCTCTTAAAAAAACCATTAAAATAGCATAAATGACTAAGATTGTAATACCCATTCCTAATTTCAACCATTTCATTGTCATAAATGATATTATGCCATCAACGAGAAGATTGATAAACATAAAATATAATATTCTTAAAATTTCTTTATAACTTATGCCAAAAATTAAACGCATATTAGTATCGATATAAACTAAAATAAGATAGCTTAAAGATGTAACAATAAATAAGGAAATAATTAAATATAATGGCATTTTGGTGAACATTGAACTTGGTTCTAAAACTAGTTTACAATAAAATGTTATTGAACATATAATAGAAAAAGCTAAAAAGACTTGAATATAAATTGTTAGAGCTTGTAAGATATTTAAAATAAATTTTTTGCGAATTATATATATACAATATATTATTAAACCAAAAAAGATAATAGAAGAAATAATAATATAACTAGCTAATGATGGTTCAACAAATCCCATACAATATACAAATATAGATTCAAATAAAACTGTCATTACTGATAAAATATATGCTCTTGTTTTTATTTCTCTTCCTTCTTTATTAGAATAATTACCTCTTATGGCATATGTATAATGATATACTAAACTAGGAATTCCACCAACATTGATGACAAAAAATGATAAAAAAAGTAATAAAATGACAAATGTTGGTAAGTTATTAAACAATGAAATAATAGGTTGATTATTTGGATAAATCTTTTGCCATAATAAAAAAGATAAATAAGTCATACAAAAAAAGGTAATAAATAAACTGATGTATGGAAATAAGATTTTTAAACTATATTTTTTATTTTGTTCATTTATTTCTAATTGTTCTAAATTTGTTTTATGAAATGATAATTTTTTAACACAATTGATTAATTCAATCATTTTGTTTTCATCTTTTGGATAAGCTATGATATCATATTTTTCTTTATCATTAGGTAAAATAAAAGGATTTTTAACTTTATTTAAAAATAAATATATTATTTTTTTATTTAGTTTTTTGGCAACATTAACTTCATGATGAATATGTTTAGAATGAATACTTCGATGACTTAAAATTACTAAAAGTAGTTTAGAGGAAGCTATTTCTTTTTCAACTTCAGGGTAATATTTCTTTTTAGCTTGTAAACCATTTCTACCAAGAAAACAATGAAATTGATGTTCTTCTAATTTATCATTGATATTTCTTGCTACTTCATTATTTATAAGTGAATAAGATATAAAAACATCAAATGTCATACTAATTCCTCATTTATATATTTTTTTATGTATAGTAATTATATCATGATTTTGTTTAATTTGCACTTATTTTATTTTTTTAAATGATTATAGAATATATTATTTGATATTTTAAAAAAAGAAACCCTTTATTGTGGTTCAAAGAAAAATTTTGTGGTTTTGTGCTTTTGTGGTTTTGTGCCCGAAAATAAAAAATTTTGTGCCCATCGTCCAAAAATTTTGTGCCTACTATAAAAAAATAAAGTGTGAATAGATTTTTTATCTAAT
>CANQVC010000028.1 GCA_947627195.1 uncultured Bacilli bacterium | reverse complement strand
CCAGTAGCTCAATTGGATAGAGCGCTTGGCTACGGACTAAGATGCTGTGGGTTCAAGTCCTATCTGGCGTACCATTAAAGTAACGGGAAATAGCTCAGCTTGGTAGAGCGCTTGGTTTGGGACCAAGATGTCGCAGGTTCGAATCCTGTTTTCCCGACCATTATAATTGCGGGTATAGTTCAACGGCAGAACGTCAGCCTTCCAAGCTGAATATGCGAGTTCGATTCTCGTTACCCGCTCCATTTTAGTAGAACCAGATTGATACAGTGTGTCAGTCTGTTTTTTATATAATTTTCCATTCTATGTTTAGGTGCATTGAAGGATAATATGTCTTAGAAAGTACACAATATGAGCTTAAGCTTATAAGGGGTATTATTTCTGGTGTTTTTTTTGATGTCTTAAATCATGGCTGTGACAATAAGGGATGAAAGGGTATTTATAATTTATGTTTATGAAAAGAATTAAAATTTTTTGGAAAAAATTTTGTGACAAACACAAGTATATTATGGTGAAAGATTAGACATTTTACCCCAAAAATGTTATAATTAATTATATTTTTAAGATGAATGAAAATGAAAAAAATATGAAATATAATGTAAATATTATTTGAAAATTTCATAAAAAGAGTCATATAAATTTATCCAGGGAGGTTGAATATCAATGAAAATAATACATTGTGCTGATTTACATTTAGGATCTTTTTTAGAATCAATGCCAACAAACAATCCACATGAACGTCGCAAAGAAATAAATCAGGCTTTTATAAATTTGCTTGAATATGCTAATAAAAACGATATTCATAATATTATTTTATCAGGAGATGTTTTTGATAGTAATCAACCAATATCAACTGATAAAGAATTCTTTTATTCACTTGTCAGACAATACTCTGATATTACTTTCTATTATCTAAAAGGAAATCATGATAATAGAACTTCCATAATTGAAGAATATGATAATCTAAAAACTTTTAATGATAATCAATGGACTTATTGTAGACTAAATAATATCACTATTTGTGGTTTAGAACTAACAAAGAATAATCAAAAAGTTTTATATGAGGATTTATCTTTAGATGAAAATGATATAAATATAGTTGTTTTACATGGTGATTTTAAAAAAGATATAGATTTAACTAAACTAGCTAATAAACACATTTCTTATTTAGCTTTAGGTCATCTTCATTCTTATCAAGAAATATCTTTAGATGATAAAGGTAAAGCCTTTTATAGTGGCTGTTTAGAGGGAAGAGGTTTTGATGAAACAGGTAGCAAAGGTTTTATTGTTTTAGATATCAATGATAAACAAATTCAAACTGAATTCATTATAAACTCCATAAGACAAATCTATTTAAAAACCATCAACTTAAATAATCAAAATTCTTTAGATGAAGCTATTAAAGTAATAGAAGATCAGTTGGTTGATATTGCTAATTCTTCAATTATTAGACTTATTTTAAAAGGAAAAGTTAATTTTAATCCAGCTGAATTAGATAATATTAGTATTATGCTTCATTATAATTATCTTGAAATTGTTAATGAAGTAACTAAAACTATAGATTTTAATAGTTATAAAAATGATTTATCATTAAAAGGAGAATTTATTAGACTTGTTTTAAACGATAAGGAGTTAGATGAAAAAAACAAAGAAGAAATTTTAAATTATGGCTTAATGTTTTTAGATAATGAAAGGGAAATTGACATATGAAAATATTAAACTGTTATATTAAAGGCTTTGGTACTTATTATAATAAAGAATTTACTTTTCATGATGGTTTAAATTATTTGTATGAATTAAATGGTGAAGGTAAAACAACTCTAGCTAGTTTTATAAAAGCTATGTTATATGGTCTTGAATCATATAAAGATAATAGTAAAGATTTTAAAGATCGCAAACATTATAAACCTTTTAATAATAATTCTTTTGGTGATAGTTTAACTTTTATTTCTAATAATAAGACTTATAAAGTTGAACGAACTTTTGATGCTAAAAGTCAAGAAAAAGATACTATTGCTATTTATGTTAATGATGTTTTAGAAAATTTTGATAAAGAAATTGGTGAAGAAATATTACAACTTGATAAAGATGCTTTTGAAAGATTAATGTATATTACTTCATCTGATATTAAAATTGAATCAAATAGTAATCTTAAAAAGCATTTAAATAACATTATTGATGCAACTGATGAAAGTTTTAATTATGATGATATTTTTAAAAATGTTAATCAACATAAAAACAAATATGATCGTAATAAAAACTCTTTAATTCAGGATGAAAAAAATAATAGTAGTAATCTTCTTAAAGAAATTAAAGAAAATGAGCAAATTAGTTCAGACTTAGAAGAAAAATATCAAAAGTATAATGAATTCATAAAGGAAAGAAATGAATTAAGCAATAAAATTTCACAACAAGGTTTTTATACATCTTATCAGGAAAAACAAAAGGAACTTAATCAAAATAAAGATAATTTATCAGAAATAATCAATAAATATCCTAATTCATATCCAAATGAAACAGAACTTTTATCTTTATTAGAAGCTAGTCAAAAAATCAAGCAACTAGAAGAAGAGAATAGTTATAAAATAGATAATCTAGAAACTATTAATGATAGATATTCTTTGGGCCTTCCAAATGTTGATGATTATATAAAATTGTTTAATAATTTGATTCGAATTCCAAACAGTATAAATTTTAGTTTTCATTTACAAAAATTAACTCCTGCAGAATTTAAATGTTATGCTGCAAAGAAAAATAGTTACACTATTGGTTCAGATGGAAGAATATATAAGTGCACAGAAGCATTTGATATGTCAGAAAATAATTTAGGTTACATTTCAAAAAGTGGAGAAATGATTATCGATTATTATAAAGAATCATGTTGGACTTCGATATCGCGTACATTGAATATAGAAAAATGTTTAACATGTAAGTATAGTGGTTGCTGTTTATATAGCCCATGTCCTAAAAATTCTCTCCAAAGTACAAATAAAGAACCAGTTTGTCCTAGAACTAAAGGAAACGTTGTTAATTTAATAAAAGTTTTATCAACTGAATGTTTTGAAAAAATATAAGGAGTAAAGTTATGGATGAAATAGTATTTAATAAGATAATAAAAGCGTTTGAAAATGTGGGGTTATCAGTTGAATGCGAGGATATTAATTGTTTAATTGAAAATGATATAAATTTGCAAGATTACATTAGTGATTCGTTAACTTTTATATCAGTAATAATTTCTTTGGAGGAAGAATTTGAAATTGAATTTCCTGATGGAATTTCTTATTATGAATATATGAATTCTTTAAAATCTCTTATAAAATTAATAAAGGAAATTATTAGTGATTCTAATCAAGACTAACCTATACTATATATATATTAATTAAGAAAGGAAAAGAAAATAATATGAAAAAAGAATTAAAAAAGAAAAAAATATTATTGTTGATGTAAAAAAAGTTCAACTTTATGGAAGTGCTGAAACTGGAGTACCAAATGTTTGCACTTGTGATAAATGTGTTTGTGATAAATGTAACTGTTAAATCTTATAATTATTAAATATGGCCTAATTTATTATTAGTATAGGTTAGTGCTTTACTAAAAGTATCAGGGAGTGTAAATATTCATGCTGAAAAAATATAAACAAAATTTTTGCTTAATAGTAAAATCGATTAAATTATTTGCTAACTTGGATAAAACAATTATATTATATTATGTTTTTAAAATGTTATTGTCAATAATAATTCCTTTTTGCTCTATATATTACTACAAAATTGCGACTGAAATATTATTAAGAAATTCAAATAAAATTATAGATGTTATACTTGTAACCTTAGTATATTTAATGATTTTGTTATTGAATTCAGTTATTAATCAAGTGATTTTAAATATTTTAAATAAGAAAAAGATTAATGTAAATTATAAAATTAACACACTATTAAACGAGAAAAATATTAACTCAACATATGAAAATCTTGTGGCTCAAGACTTTATTGAAAAAAGAGAATTAGCAAAAAATATGCTTAAAAACAATAAGGTATTTGAACATATTGAATACTTATTTAATTTTATATCAAATGTGTTTGTAGTTTTTGGAATGATATATATTTTTAAAGATATGCCATTTATAATTTTAATTATTTTAATTTCAGTATTAATTAGTACCTTAATTACATCTTATTTTACAAAGAAAAACAATTATCAAATGGATGAATTTGAAAGCATTCAAAGTCCTAAAACTTCATACTTAAGAGGCATATCAAATGATTTTAAATATGCTAAGGAAATTAGATTTTTTGATATGAACGAGGGAATTAAAACAAAATTATATAGATATACTAAAGAATCTTGTGACGCAAAACGAAGATATCATTTCACCAGTTTTATCAATGGATTATCTACTGATATTACATATTTATTTTATAATAGTTTTATATATATTTATTTTGGTTATAAATTATTATATATGAAGGATCTAAATATATCTGATTTTGTTTTTATGATAACTGCGACTACGACAATGTTTTTGAATTTGCAAAATATGATTAGAAACATCTCATTATTAAGTGGCAATTTTATTTATGTAAAAGATTTTTTTGCATTTTTAGAATTAAATTCAGGTATTATAAATTCAGATTCTAATAAACAAACGCCAAAAATTGAAGAGATTTCATTTGTAAATGTTAGTTTTAAATATCCTAATACAGATTCATATGCATTAAAAAATATTAATTTTACTTTTAAAACTGGTAATGTATATATGATAGTAGGGGAAAATGGAGCCGGTAAAAGCACGATTTTTAATTTGCTTCTTAGATTATATGATTCATATGAAGGTAAAATCTTGATTAATAATCAAGATATAAGAGATATAAATTATAATGATTATTTAAATAATATTTCTACTGTATTTCAAAATATTGGATTTCTATCATTAAGTATTAGAGAAATAATTTCGAATGAAAGTGAAAAAATTAATGATGATGAAATTTTAGATTGTTTAAAAAAAGTAGGTTTAATTAATAAGATTTGTGAATTAGATGATGGTATTGATAGTCAGCTTTATAAAATTATGAATCCAAATGGATTGGAGTTATCTGGAGGAGAAATTCAGAAATTATCTATAGCAAGAGCTTTATACAAAAAATCACAAGTATTTTTTTTAGATGAACCTAGCTCTGCTTTGGATGTTTATTCTGAAAAATCAATTTTAGAAACAATAAAAAATAATAGTAACAATAAGATTACAATATTGACAACCCATAGATTAAATTCGAAAAATATTTCAGACTATATAATAGTTTTAGAGAAAGGGGAAATTATTGAGTCTGGCAGTCATAATGATTTATATAATAAAAAGATGAAATATTATGAATTATATAACATTCAGGCTAATAATTTTGGTGACCTAAATGAATAATTCAAAAATTTCGATTCGAAATAAAATAAAATATATATATGAGGTGCTTACTTTCTTGTGGAAAAAAAGCCATCTGCTAGTAATTTTTATGATTATTGAATCTTTTCTAATTGCAATAACACCTTTTCCAACTATATTGTTAACTAAGTATACTATCGATATGATTTCACAAGATTATATTTTTCAAGATTATATAAGGATTGTAAGTATATTATTAATTATAGCATTTGTAATAAGTTTACTCAAGGGTCTTTTTAATCAATTAATATCTAGAATTAAAGTATATGAAATAACATCAAATTTAGCGAATGATTTCTTCATTAAAAGTATGTATGTTCAATATTCTTTATTAAATGACAATGAATTTCAAGAGGAACGAGAATATGCAAAATTATTTATTCAAGGTGGATGTAATAGATTAATATGGAATATCAATAATTTAATTTCGTTAATATTAACTATGATATTTTCTCTCTATTTTTTAATAACTGTAGATATTTTGTGTGTTATTTTATTAATTATTATGGTTTTTATCCAAAATAAGTTACAGAAAAGACAATTTGATATTAATAGAAATATCTATAGAAATATTGTAGAAAATGAACGTAAATACAGTTATTATAATGATGCATTTTGTAACAATAATTTATTTGGAGATTTTTTAGTATTTAATCTTAAAAAACTAGTTACACTTAAAATAAATAAATATTTATCATTGAAACAAGATTTGACTAATAAGCAAAATAAAAATAATATTAAATATTCACTAAAGAATAATTTAATTAATTATATATTTATGTCTTTAATTTATTCTATGATTTTTTTAAGTATCATATATAATAATAAAGAAATTGGGTATTTTGTTATCGCAATTAACATTATTAATTTATTGAAATCATCTATGTTAAACATATCAACAACACTAAATTCATTCAATGATGATATTATATATATGAAATCTTTCTTAAATTATATGAATACAAAAAAATTGTTAGAATGTGAAAAAAATGATGAGAATTTCCAGAAAACTATTATTATTGAAACTATTGAATTTAAAAATGTTTCATTTAAATATCCCAATACTAATGAATATATATTAAAAAATATAAATGTAAAAATAAGTAATAATCAAAAAATAGGGATTATCGGTTTGAATGGATCAGGTAAAACAACTTTTTTAAATTTATTAATAGGATTTTACGATGTTACATCGGGAGAAATTTTAATAAACAACATTAATATAAAAGATTATGATAAACGAACAATTTGGGATTCTATATCAGGAATTTTTCAAGATTATAAATTATTTTCTTTTAGAATCAGTGAAAATATTACTTCCTTGAAGGAGCAAAGAGATAATTATTTATTTCTTAATTCAATAAAAGAAGCTGACTTATTAAGTTTATTATTAAAATTACCAAATAGGGAAAATACTTATATAAATAAAATATATGATAAGAATGGTGTAGAATTGTCAGGCGGAGAATCCCAAAAAATTTCATTTGCAAGATCTTTATATAAAAAAAGTGCGAGTGTTTTAATTTTTGATGAACCAACATCTGCTTTGGATCCAATTTCTGAATTTAATTTATATAAAAAATATTGTGAATGCTGTAATGAGAAGATTACATTCTTTGTTTCTCATAGGTTATCAGTGTGTAACATTTGTGATACAATTTTATATTTTAAAGATGGAAAAATTGCTGGATGTGGTCCACATAAAAAATTACTAAACGAAAATATAGATTATAAGGAAATGTATGAATTGCAAAGAGAGTCTTATTGTAGAGAAAAAAAATAAAATAAAGGTATTAATTATAGATAGTTATATTTCAAAAAATCATCCTAAAATTTTGAACGATGAGATTATTGAAATCAAAACAGATTTTATTAATGTTGATACAAACTTAGGTCACGGAACAGCAATATATGGGATATTAAGAAAAAAGATAGAAATTGCTCAGTTCTATTCACTTCCTATAAATGATAATCTTTCTGAAGAACAACTAATTCAAGTTTTGGATTATGTCATGAATTATAATATTACTTTTGATATGATATAATAAATATTAGTTTAGGAATATCTTTTTGTCAAAATTATACTATTTTATATTCAATTTGTGAAAAATTAGTTAAAAAAGGAAGCATTTTAATATCAGCATTTAATAATGATGGTTCCATTTCATTTCCAGCAGCGTTTGATAATGTGATTGGAGTAGTTTCTAGTGATAAATGTATTGCTATTGATGACTTCGAATATTATGAAGATGAAGTTTTAAATATAGGAGCTAAGGGAGGAATACAAAAATTACTTTGGAATAATCCAAAATATATATTTTTAAGTGGCAATAGTTTTTCATGTGCTCATGTTTCATCACAAGCTATTCAATTTTTATATGATGAAAAATGTGATTATGTAAATTTGATGAATAAATTTAAGAAAATTTCAAAAAGAATTTATAGATATAATACAAGAAAAGATTATAGTTTATTAGAATCTATCCCTTTTAGTATAAAAAAGGCCGCTTTATTTCCTTTTAATAAAGAAATGCATAGTTTATTAAGATTTAAACAATTACTGAATTTTGATATAGTAAATGTGTACGACATAAAAAAATCAATTTATTTAGGAAGAATGGTTTCGGAAATCTTAGATGGTGTAGATAGTGATTTGATTATTAATAGTATTAAAAATTTTGATTATACAAATATTGATACGTTAATTGTTGGTCACGTAGATTCATTTAAAAATGATGAGGAAAAAAATTCATTTATTCATTTTTTGATTAGCCTTATTGAAAAAGGTGTAAATATATATTGTTTTGAAAATATATTAAAAACTAGTCAGCATAAAAATTATTTTTATCCTAAAATAAGTAGCGAAAATGCATTTCCATATAGAGAAGGAATGCTATATCGTATTACTACTCCAATTTTAGGATTTATGGGAACTACATCTTCTCAAGGTAAATTTACTCTTCAATTAGAAATAAGAAAAAGACTATTGAAGGATGGGTACTCAGTAGGGGAAGTAGGAACGGAACCTAGTTCATTACTTTTTTCTATGGATGCTGTAGTTCCGATGGGATATAATAGTACTGTGGAAATAATTGGAAAAGAATTAATTAATTATATAAATAATATCCTTTTTAAAATATCAAATAAAAGTGTAGAAATTATTTTAGCTGGTGCTCAGGCGGGAACATTGTGTTATGATACTGGAAACTTATCAAGATTTAATATAGATATCTATAGTTATATGCTTGCTATTGATCCTGATTTTGTTATCTTGTCTTTCAATTCATTTGATAATATAGAATATTTGATTAAAACTGTTTCATTTATTGAATCTGCATTTAATACTAAAGTAATTGCTTTAGTTATGTTTCCTTTAGAATTAAAGGATGGATATTTTAGTGTATTGAAAGCTAAACAATATGTTTCAAACGATAGTTATCTAAAATTAAAAAGAAATTTGGAATCTAAAATTGGCATAAATGTATATAGACTAGATGATTATTATGAAATTAATAATTTATACGAGCATATTATTAAGTCCTTTGAATAATTTTTAATACAGATTTTAACTAAATAAAAATAGTTATGAGTATTTTATATGAAATATCAAGTTTTAGTAATATAATTTTAAATTTTTTATGATTAATTTATTATACTTAGTTAATATAAATTATTAGTACACAATAATAAGTGGAAAATCCATATTCTAAGATTGTTAAATAGATTACTTTAAATTTGTATATTTTAATAATCATAAAAGTAACTCTCTTAGAAATAAAGGAGTTTTTTGAATTTATAACATATAATATAAATAATGGAAGGTGTTACAAATGTTTAAAATTTATTTGTTAAATATGGTGATTATCTTTGAGAGTTTAGTCTAATATATTAATATTGAAAGGAGTGATATAAAATGAAAAGAATAATTATATTTTTTATAAGTTTAATGTTTATATTGTGTTTAATGGGGTGTAGTGAAGAAAATTCTAAAATTGAAAAAACGGATAATGTTGACAAATATTTGGATGATACTTTTAATAATGAAGAAGTTGAAAACGTTGAATCTTGGACAGGAATAGAAGTTTGGATTTTTTGCGATTATTCAAAACATCATAAATATGAAGAATGGGTTGAAAAATATAATTTAAAATTTAAATATAGTAATAGTAGAGAAAAATTTTTATATGCTTACTTTAACAGATGGCTATATGACAGCTTGGATGCTTTGGCAACTTTGTGACAATGAAGAAGCAAAAACTGTTTTTGTGGGAAATGATGCAGAAATACTTTTAAACACAAAATGGCAAGATATTAAAAAAAGAGACGATTGATTTTATCGTACGGAAGGATATTACAATATTCATTTAAGTTGATATTTTCAACGATAAATAAAATTCCACTTTAAAAACAGAAGCAAAATAAAACTATAAATATCTATTTGATAAACCACCACTAGCTAATATGACTTTGGTGGTTTTTGTTTGTTTATAACCTGCGTGCATTTGTATTCACTTGCGTGCAACTGCGTGCATTGTATCAAAATGATACTCTTTTGCCATTTTACGTCCAAAAGTCCTATTTATAGGATTTTTTTTAGTACTTTTGTCACATAAATTTCTTATTGATAAATTCGTAATTAGCAAAAATTTATTCTTACAGTAAAAATAATTAACATAGTATAAAAAAAGTACAATCTAAGTATAATATGACATTTAATATTAAGAATATTTGGAGGAAATAAACTATTATGAATATTGATATTGACACAAAGAACATGTATCATATCTTTCAGAATCATTAATTTATAATTGGTATCATGAAGTATATAAACATATAGAGCCCCTGATTAATTATTTAAATGATGATGATTTGTTATCAAATATAAATCTAGATACAATGATTCTACCTAAAATTAAAATAATCTTTCCTCAAGAATAAGTTAAAAAAATTTATAAAAAGTATCTTGCTGATAATATGACAAGAGAACAACTATGATAAAAAGTAGATGTTTTACAGCTTTACCAAAAAGAAATCTTTCAATGGAGTATGATGCTTATGATGTTCATAACTGTATCAAGGACATTGCATCTTCTGTGAAATTATATTGGTTACGGCTTGGCGAATACCATAATACTACTCATGAGATTGTGTTATATAAAAAAACATTGAAAATAAATGTGAACAAAACACAAAATATTTGCAATTATGTGAAAAGACATTTGCTCATGAATTATTTCACTTCTGGCATTATTGCCTTTTATATTTGGAAGGTAAAGATCTAGATATTCTTAACCGTGCAGATTTTACAACAAAAGTTGTCATTGAATCACTTGTTTCCTATTTTGAGTATAACTATTGCTAATGTTACGAAATTTCTTTTAATAATTATGTTTAGATATGAAGCATCTTTCTTCCCTTATTTAGGCGCAAAATGCATTGGAAGCAAAGAAGAATTCTATAATATCTTTAAACTTTCTAAAGATTTCGATACTGCATTAAGAAAATTTTTTTCAAAAAATAATGAAGATTGTGAACAATTTTACAAGATTAAAAATAAAAGTTAGTTTTAAAAAGAATATTTTTGATCTTAGGGAACTTATTCTATAATTTCGTTGACAAAAAAGATAAAACAAGATGTTAATCTCATTTTTTATTAAATGATAGATAATGTGTGTAAAGATTTTTGCTCCTATTAGAAGCATTAAAATGAATAAAACAAAATTAATTAAAAAAATATATGGTACAATAACTATGTTATTTGATAGAGTAAAAAAAGTAATAAGATTTCTTAGCTTGTTTGCAATTTAAGACCTTTTTGATTATTTGAAATATTTTCTCTTATTTTTTTGTATAATTTAAAGGAAAAATTTTGAGTTTATTATATAAGAAATTTTAATTTATCAAAATCAAAATCTGTATCTTTAAAAAAAGATAAAAACATGATATAATAAAATCACTCCTTTCAATGGTTAAATTTGACCAATTTTATTATATCATGAAAGGAGCTTTTTTTATAAAAAAACGACCTGTCAAGAACTCTACTGATAAAAAATTCATCAGTTGGATTTTTGACAGGTGGTCAAATCAGTAAAATTCTTGACAATGCCAAAATAAATTATTAGTACTATTTTTAATTATTATTAAGAAGAACTATAAATATCACAAAATAATCTGATATTTAACTAGTCCTTTTTTAAATAAAAACTTATATAATAAAAGATGATATTTAAACAAATATTTTTAAGATATATTTTCTATAATAATTAATTGCAACTTGTAGTTGCGTATTTTCCAACTATAATTGGTAGATTTTTTAAAATAAATTTTATATAATATATTTGAGGTGATATAATGAAATTCAATGAAAAATTAATTGAACTTAGAAAAGAAAGAAGAATGACTCAAGAACAATTAGCAATTCAATTAGGAGTTTCTCGTCAAAGTGTTTCTAAATGGGAACTAGGTGAATGTGAACCAGATATTTCTAAATTAAAAGAAATTGGTAAATTATTTAATGTAAGCATTGATTATTTAATATTAGATGATGAACCATTAAATGATAAGAATGAAAATTCTAAAGATAGCTTTTATAATATTACAATTATCAAAATATTACCATCTGTTGTTATTGGTATTGGTGGTATTGGATTTATTGTATCTGTAATATTAGCTTTTCTATATCCTCATTATAGTTGTGGATTAAATTGTGCATCAATCATTGGTTATTTATTTAAAGATTGGTGTAGTAATGCTGTGTTATGGCGTTTTGGTTTATTTCTACCTAGTTTATTATGTGTTTTAATTCCTATTATAGTATTTATGAATAATTATAATAAAAATAATAGAAAAAAATAAAAAAATTTTAAATAATTATTGACACTAATCCTATTTCGTATTATAATTAAAGTACGAAATTGAATTATTGAGGTGATAAATTGCAAGGTAAACAATTTTTTTATGAACTTGGTAAACTTATATATCAAATAGATGGTATATATTGTAGTTATGGTCGTAATTCAAAAATTACATCACCCAATTTACTATGGATAATGTATGCTTTGAATGATGGAAACAAACATAGTCAAAAACAAATATGTGATGATTGGGATATTCCAAGAAGTACTGCTAATACAATTATTAAAGATTTAGAAATAAAAGGTTATATTTCTTTATCACAAATAAAAGGAAAACGTCGGGAATTAAACATTTATCTAACTGAAAGTGGTAAAGAATATGCTAATCTTCTTTTACAAGATTTATACAATAAAGAAGAAGAAGTATATAATAATATTGAAAATTCTGAATCAATATTACAAATCTTACAAGAGTTAGTTAATAAAATGCAAATTATTTCAAATGGAGGTAAAAAGAAATGAAGAAAATAATTCAAGATGCAGGAAGAAAACAATTAGGAAATTTTGCTCCTGAATTTGCTCATTATAATGATGATATATTATTTGGTGAAAATTGGAATAATAATGATATTGATTTAAAAACAAGATGTATTATTACTGTTGTAAGTTTAGTATCTAGTGGAATAACTGATTCATCTTTATTTTATCATTTACAAAATGCGAAAAAGAATGGTGTAAGTCAAAAAGAAATTGTTGCTATAATTACTCATTGTAGTTTTTATATTGGATGGCCTAAAGCATGGGCAGTGTTCCCATTATTAAAACAAGTTTGGAATGAAAAAGTTGAAGAAAAAGCACCAAAAGATGTTTATCAAAACTCTATTGTTTTTCCAATTGGTGATAAAAATGATGGATTCAAACAATATTTCATTGGTCAAAGTTATTTAGCTCCTATATCAAAAGAACAAGTTGGAATATTTAATGTAACATTTGAACCTTGTTGTCGAAACAATTGGCATATACATCATGCCAAAAAAGGCGGAGGACAAATATTAATTTGTGTTGGCGGAAGAGGATATTATCAAGAAGAAGGAAAAGAAGCCATTTTAATGAACCTTGGAGACTGTGTTAATATTAAACCAGGTGTTAAACATTGGCATGGAGCATCTCATGATAGTTGGTTCTCTCATTTAGCAATCGAAGTACCAGGTGAAGAAACTTCTAATGAATGGTTAGAAGCTGTAAGTGATGATATTTATAATAAACTAAAATAAATTTATTTTGGAGTTAATGTATATGAAAAAAATATTATTGTTATTATTATTAGTAGTATTATTATGTGGATGTACATCTTCAAATAATTTGAAAGAGCCATCATCAACACCTGAAACTACCCCATCTGAAAAAGATCCAGAAACTACTCCATCTGAAAAAGAACCAGAAACAAATAAAAACTCAATTATTGTTATTTATTTTAGTTGTACAAATAATACAGAAAATGTGGCAAATAAAATTGCTAATTATTTAAATTGTACAATTGAAGAAATTATTCCTTTAAATCCTTATAGCAATGATGATTTAAATTATAATAACAATTCTTCAAGAGCAAATAAAGAACAAAATGATAATAATGCCCGACCTGAAATAAAAAACACATTTAAATTAGATGATTATAATACAATATTTTTAGGTTATCCAATTTGGTGGGGAAAATTACCAAAAATAATTTATACATTTTTAGATAATTATAATTTAGATAATTATACAATTATTCCATTTTGTACATCAGGTAGTACAGGAATAACAACAAGTCAAAATGAGATAAAACAATTAAAACCTAATGCTAATGTCTTAAATGGCAAAAGATTTTCTGGTAATGCTAGTGATAAAGATATTCAATCATTTATTGATTCATTAAATATTTAAGGAGAATGTTATGGATTTTGAAAAGGTAATAAAAGAAAGATTTTCCGTTAGAAAATTTAAAGATCAAAAAATAAATAATGAATTAATTAATAAAATTTTAGAAGCTGGAAATTATGCGCCAACTGCAAAAAACAATCAACCACAAAAGATATATGTTGTTCAATCCAAAGAAGGTTTAAACAAAATTGATAAAGTATGTCCATGTCGTTATAATGCTCCAGTTTGTTTAATTGTTGCTAGTGATAAAGATATTGCATGGAGTAATAATACTTTATCAACCACAACAATTGATGCATGTATAGTTGCTACGCATATGATGTTAGAAGCAACAAATTTAGGTGTTGATAATATTTGGATAGAAATGTTTGATAAAGACAAATTAAAAGAAGAATTTAATATTCCAACAAATATTGAACCAATTTGTCTTTTACCTTTAGGATATAGAGATGATTCATTTAAACCTTCACTAATGCATAATAAAAGAAAAAATCTAAATGAGATTGTTGAATACAGATAATGAGTATATTAGTTAATATTTATTATAGTGGTAAAGATAATAATGCAAAGAAATTTGTTAATGAAATGATTAATAAAGGAATTGTAAATAAAATTAGAAACGAAAATGGTAATTTACAATATGATTATTTTTATCCAATTGATGATAATGAAACAGTATTATTAATTGATCGTTGGCAAGATGAAGAATCATTAAATAAACATCATAAATCAGAAATGATGAAAGAAATTGCTTCCTTAAGATTGAAATACAAACTTCATATGAAAGTATTTAAATATCAAATATTATAATTATAAAAGGATTGATTTTATATAAAGTCATCCTTTTTTTAATTATTTAATTATTAAATTGTTGACTAGTCAACAATATTGTGATATACTAATTATGTCAGGTGAAGTTATATGGAAAATAGATACCAAACATTTAATACTTTAATAATGAATATAACAAGATGTATGCAAAAAATAAAGAATAAAGAAATGGAATCTTTAGGATTAAAAGGTAAACATGTTCAATGTTTATATGAATTATATCATTCAAAAGATGGCATAAGTCTAACTGAGCTTGGACAATTATGTGGTATTGATAAAGCTATGATATCAAGAATATTTGTGGATTTATTAGAAAAAAATCTTGTCTTTACTGATTCACATAAAGATAAAAAATATCGTAATCCAATTAAGTTAACTAATGAAGGTAAAAGAATTGCTAATATAATTGATGAAAGAATTCAAGAATTATTACAAGTTGCAAGTATCGGTTTAACAGATGATGAAAGAGAAGTATTATATCAATCATTAACAAAAATAGTATTTAATTTAGAAAATATTTGTAAGAAATATGGAGAAGAATAATGGTTAAAATATTAGTTGATAGTGCTTCAGACATAGATCAAGAAGAAGCAAAAGAAATAAACATTAATATGATTCCCATGGAAGTTAGATTTGGTGATGAAGTATATTTTGATGGAGTAAATCTTTCAAGACAACAATTTTTTATAAAATTAATTGAAAGTAATGAATTACCAAAAACAAGTTTAATTAATGAATTTCGTTTTGAAGAAAAAATGAAAGAACTTGTTGGTGATAATGATGAATTAATTGTCATAACAATTTCTTCAAAATTATCAGGTACTTATGATGCCGCAAAATCAGCTGCCAAAAAATTTAATGGTAGAGTATATGTCTTAGATAGTTTAAGTGCAACAGCAGGCGAAAGATTATTATGTGAATATGCTTTAAGATTAATTAAAGAAAATAAAAGTTTTCAAGAAATCATTGATGAATTAGAAGAAAAGAAAAACAAAATTCAAATAATTGCTGTTGTTGATACATTGAAATATTTAAGAAAAGGTGGGAGAATATCTCCTCTTGTTGCTTTTGCTGGAGAAATGTTTTCTATTAAACCTGTTGTTTCAGTAGTGAATGGGGAAGTGAAATTAGTTGGTAAGGCTAGAGGAAGTAAAAAGAGCAATAATCTTTTGATGGAACTTGTTGATAAATGTGGTGGAATTGATTTTAATATGCCATATTGTTTATTATATTCTGGTTTAAATGATGAATATTTAAAAAAATATTTGATGGATAGTGAAGTATTATGGAAAGAACATATAGATGATGTAAATAAAATTCCATCATATATGATTGGTAGTACAATTGGTACACATGTTGGTCCTAATGCTATTGGTGTAACATTTTTTTCAAAATAAAATCCAATATTAATGAAAGAAGG
The DNA here is from genome assembly GCA_947627195.1 of uncultured Bacilli bacterium. GTDB lineage: Bacteria > Bacillota_I > Bacilli_A > ML615J-28 > CAG-698 > CAKOMG01. Next base: position 8,866 of record CANQVC010000028.1, on the reverse strand, counting down.
TATTTATGATGATAGAACTAAAACCACTTACAAAGTCAGAATTACAAAATATGACAACAGAACAAATAATAGCCAAGGCAGTGGAGTACGCACAAGCCAAGGGCTTCAGACAAGGAATAATAGCGAAAATAAAAAAAGCTCCACAGGACCTGAATTTGGAGGACGTAAAACAATTTCTAATGAAACCAACATGGACAGAAAACGAAATGTGGTGGATGTTCACAACGAATTAAATACTGCTAACAATCAAGCAAGCTTAACAGCTACTAATACTAATACAACAACTGCTACGCTTAATACTCAAACTAATACTAACACTAATACAAATCAAAATTTTAGACTTTGATTTTGAAAATAACGAACATTTAGAAAAAATAGACAAATTAACTATAAAATTAAGAGGAAATTATAATGGCACAACAAGAAGAAAAGTCGCTAGCAGATATTTGGATAGAAAAACTAGACAAAGTGCTTATGAAAAATGGCTTGCCAAAATCCATTCCAGTGGAGGACAAAGTGGGTCAACGCTTTATAACTATATCACCGAAAGCTTGCGAAAAATTGAAGAAAGCATAGGAAACACGCAACAACAAACAAATCAAGCAAGTTTAACAGCTACTAATCAAAATAATAATAATAATAATAATAATAATAATATTATTATTAATACATTTTATAAAAATATTATAAAAACACAAATATATTTAAATTGGGTTGATTTCTAAATAATCACCCATTTTATAATTTTATCAATAAATAATGAAAAAATAATTATTTCCTAATTTGACATAAATTTCTAAAAATGATATAATTTTTAATATAAATATTTTTTGGAGTAAATAAATATGAATGATAAAGTAATTGATATTTATAGCAAAGGTGAATATCCAAGTAATGTATTATCTAATTTCTATCCTAATTCATTTGTTTTTGATAATGTTGAATGTAGATCTATGGAAGGATTTATTCAATCATTGAAATATAAAAACATAAAAAAGCAACAAAAGATTTGTTTAAAAGTTGGTATTGAAGCTAAAAAATATAGTAAAAGAAAATGGCTTTGGAAATTAACAGGACATGTTTTTTGGCAAGGCAAAATTTATCATCGATATAATCAAGAATTTTTTGATTTACTTATTAAAGCATATCAAGAATTATATAAACAAAACGAAACTTTTCATCAAGCATTAGATGATACAAAAGATTATAAATTAATTCATTCAATTGGTAAAAATAATCCTCGTAAAACTATCTTAACAGAAAAAGAATTTATTGCTATTTTAGAATATTTAAGGAGTTAAAAATGAATGAAGAAAAAGAAACACCTAAATATATAGAAGTTCGTGGTGGTAATGTACATAATCTAAAAAATATAAATGTTGATATACCATTAAATAAAATAGTTGGTATAGCTGGAGTAAGTGGATCAGGTAAATCATCATTAGCTTTAGGAATACTTTATGCGGAAGGATCTAGAAGATATTTGGAATCATTATCTACTTATACAAGAAGAAGAATGACCCAAGCTGAACGAGCTAATGTTGATGATGTACGTTATGTTCCTGCATCATTAGCTTTAAGACAAAGACCAGGAATACCAGGAATTCGTAGTACATTTGGTACTGGTACAGAACTTTTAAATGTTTTAAGATTAATGTTTTCTCGCCTTTCATCTCATTGTTGTCCTAATGGACATTATGTTGAACCATCTTTAAATGTCGCTTTAGGACTTCCATTAGAATGCCCAATATGTAAAGAAATATTTTATGCTCCAAGTGCTGAAGAATTATCTTTTAATAGTCAAGGAGCCTGTAAAGATTGTGATGGTACAGGCATTGTTCGTATTGTTGATGAAAAAACATTAGTACCAGATGAATCATTATCAATTGATGAAGGAGCAGTTGCCCCATGGCAATCATTAATGTGGTCATTAATGAAAGATATTGTTAGAGCAATGGGAGTAAGAACTAATGTTCCTTTTTCTTCATTGACTCAAGAAGAAAGAGATATTGTTTTTCATGGACCAGCTATTAAGAAAAACATCATTTATCAAAACAAAACAACAGGAGCAATGGGAGATATGGATTTCACATATTTCAATGCTACATATACTGTTGAAAATGCCTTAGCCAAAGTTAAAGATGAAAAAGGCATGAAAAGAGTGGAAAAATTTCTTCGTCAAGAAATATGTCCATCATGTCATTGCACAAGATTAAATGAAAGAGCAAGATTACCAAAAATAAAAGGAATTTCTCTTGATGAAGTTTGTAAAATGACTTTATCAGAAGTTGTTAAATGGGTAGAAGAAGTGCCATCATCTTTACCAATTTATATGCAACCAATGGCTAAAAACATATGTGAATCTTTTCAAGATATAGCTAAAAGATTAATTGAATTAGGTCTTTCCTATTTAACATTAGATCGTTCATCATCTACTTTATCAACTGGTGAAAGACAAAGAATGCAATTAGCTAGAGCTGTAAGAAATAGAACAACAGGTGTTTTATATGTTTTAGATGAACCATCAATTGGTTTACATCCATATAATATGGCAGGATTAATTGGCGTTATGAATGATTTAATTGCTGACGGTAATTCAGTTATCTTAGTTGATCATGATGTTAATATTTTATCAAAAGCTGATTATTTAATTGAACTAGGTCCAGATGCAGGTAAAAATGGTGGTAATATTATAGCAATCGGAACAATTGATGAAATAATAAATAATTCATCATCCAAAATTGGTAAATTTCTTTCATTAAAAGAAAATATTATTAATAAAAATAAAATATTCGAAAACGAAATGTTTATCAATGGTAATATCCATTTAGAAACATCAAATATTCATACAGTAAAACCTTTGAAAATAGATTTTCCTAAAGGAAGATTAATAACTATAACTGGCGTATCAGGATCAGGTAAAACAACAATGATTTTAGAAAGTCTTGTACCTGCCTTAGAATCATTAATCAAAAATGAACAATTACCCCAACATATAAAGAAAATAAATGCCAATAATATTAATCAAGTAAAATTAATTGATTCTTCCCCAATTGGCATCAATGTAAGATCAACTGTTGCTACATATATTGAAGTTCATGATGAATTAAGAAAAGTATTTGCGAAAACAACTGATGCTAAAAACAAACAATATAAAGAAGGAGATTTCTCTTATAATACAGGTAAATTAAGATGTCCAACATGTGATGGTACAGGTACAATTAGTCTAGATGTCCAATTTTTACCTGATGTGGAAATAACTTGTCCAGATTGTAATGGCTCAAGATATGCCAAAGATGCTAACCTAATTAAAAGACAATTTACAAAAGTAAATAAATCTTATTCATTACCAGAATTAATGGACATGAGTATTGAAGAATTATTACCAATATGTCAAGATTTACCTAATGTTTATCGAAAACTTCAAGTATTAAATGATTTAGGTCTCTCCTATTTAACATTAGGAGAAGAAACTCCAAGTTTATCAGGAGGAGAAGCCCAAAGATTAAAATTAGCAAGTGAAATGGGTAAAGGACAATCTAATACTATTTTTATCTTTGATGAACCAACTATAGGTTTACATCCTCTTGATGTTAAAGTATTATTAAATGTTTTCAAACAATTAATAAATCAAAAAGCAACAGTTATTGTTATTGAACATGATTTAGATGTCATTTATAATTCTGATTATGTCATTGATATGGGACCTGGTGGTGGAGAAGAAGGTGGTAAAATCATCTTTAAAGGAACACCAGAACAATTATGTAAATGTAATAATAGTTATACAGGAAAGTTCTTAAATGATTATATAAAATCTCATAATTAAGAGGTGATAAAATGTTTAATTTACTAATTAAATATTTAATATTTATAATTATTGGTTATTTATCAGGAAGTATTATGTTTGGTTATCTTATACCAAAAATAATGAAAAATATTGATGTTCGATTAGTAAGTTCTGATAAAAATCCTGGTACAGCTAATGCTTTTATTAATGGTGGTGTAGTTTGTGGAATAATAACATTAATATTAGAATTATTAAAAGGATTTTTACCAATTTATTTATCTCAATTCTTTTTAGATTATAATCATTTATTATTTATATTTGTTATGATATCACCAGTATTAGGACATGCTTTTCCTATATATAATGGTTTTAAAAAAGGTGGAAAATGTATAGCAGTTAGTTTTGGTGTTTTATTAGGATTAATACCATATATAACACCAATATTGTTATTATCTTTTTGGTATATATTTTTCTCCATCATTTTAGTTATTAATCCTCATTCATTAAGAACATTAATAACTTTCATTTGTTTTATTATTTGTAGTTTATTTATAGTTCGAACAATTAGTATTTTAATTGGTTCGATATTTATTTCATTTGTTGTTATATTAAAACATCTTAAATCAGTAAAGAAACTAGATAATAAAGGTTTTTACTTTATTTATAAAAAACATGAAACATAATATTATATGAGGTATGAAAATGCATAAAGGAATGAAAATATTATATCCAAATAAAATATTTGGCTTTATATTTTTTAATATAAGTTTTCTTTTATTAATAATTATATTTTTATTTAATTTAGAAAAATCTTTTATATCTTATGTAATATATCCAGCATGTGTATATTCTTTAGTTATTTTAATAGCTTGGATTGTGAAAGTGATTAGATATTGGCACAAAACATATAAAGATAGTAAATATCAAAAGTTTTATATAAATAATTATGATAAAATAAATAAAACATTTATCATTTTATCACTTTCTTTTAATATGATATATGGCATATTTGAATTAATTACAGGAATATATTATAAATCTACTTGGTTTATCACATTATCAACTTATTATTTATTATTATGCTTTATTAAAACATTTTTAATATTAAGTGTCAAACAAAAAAACTTTGGTGAAAATAAACCGAAAGAATATAAAAGAATTCGTAATGTAGGATTCTTTATGTTATTATTAAATATCTTATTATTAGGTATGATTATATTAATAATAGTCCAAGATAGAAATATTATATACCAAGGATATTTAATTTATATTGTTGCTTTATATGATTTTTATTTAATCATAAGTGCTATTATTAGAGTTATTCGCTTCCGTAAGAAAAATAGTCCAATATTATTGGCTAGTAAATGTATAAATCTAACAGTTGCTTTTGTTTCAATGATTTCATTAGCTGTTGCCATGATTAGTCAATTTGATACAGGTGATGGTTCATTTAAAATGCCAATGATATCAGCTTTAGGATTAGTTACTGTAGTAATAAATTCAATAATGTCAATAATAATGATTATTCGTTCTTTTAAATTCTTTAAACAACAAGAAATAGAAGAAAAAATAGAAGTTCAAGATTTATTGTAAAAAAATGTAAAATGATTTGAAAAAAGAGGAAAAATTTGGTAAAATATATAAGATAAAGCAAAATTATTAATCAAATTTTATTGTGTTATTTTAGTTGTATCAGAGGGAGTAATATATGGGTAGAAAATATCTTAATATGAATGTCTATGAAGCTATATTAGAACGTATCAAGTATATTTTTGATGAGTTCACTAATATTTATGTTGCTTTTTCAGGAGGAAAAGATAGTGGATTATTATTAAACCTAATGATAGATTATATGAAAAAGAATAATATAAAACGTAAAATAGGTTTGTTTCATCAAGATTTTGAAGCACAATATTTAAATACAACTGAATATGTAACAAAAATGTTTGAAGAAAATTTAGATTATGTTGAACCTTATTGGGTATGTTTACCAATGGCATCTAAAACCCCAATGTCTAATTTTGATTTATATTGGTATCCTTGGGATGATCAAAAAGAAGAAATATGGGTAAGACCAATGCCTGAAAAAGATTATGTAATTAATTTAAAAAATAATCCATTAACATTTTATAAATATAAAATGCCTCAAGAAGAATTGTTTAGAAAATTTTCTAGATGGTATCGTAAATCCCATGGAGGAAGTAAAACAATATGTTTACTTGGTACCAGAGCAGATGAATCATTAATTCGATATTCATCAGTTGTTAATAAAAAAAGAGCTTATGATGGAAAAATATGGATAACATCAACTTATACTAATGTTTTTAATGGTAATCCTTTATATGATTGGTCAGCAGAAGATGTATGGATAGCAAATGGTAAATTAGGCTTTCCATATAATCATTTATATGACTTATTTTATAAAGCAGGACTTACAGTAAATCAAATGAGAGTTGCTTCACCATTTAATGAATGGGCAGTTCATAGTTTAAATATTTATCGTATTATTGAACCATCAACATGGGTTAAATTAGTTGGTAGAATTCAAGGTGCTAACTTTACTTCAATTTATGGCAAGACAAAAGCTATGGGATATCGTAGAATTACTTTACCAGTTGGCTATACATGGAAGAAATATACTCAATTTCTTTTACAAACACTTCCAGCAACAACGAGAAAGATGTATCAAAAGAAGTTTCGTAAATCAGTAAATTTTTGGCATAAAATAGGTGGAGGTTTACCTGAACATGTCATTGAAGAAATTAAAAGTAAAGGATATAAAGTTAAAAGAAATGGAGTATCTCCTTATACTAAAGATGGCAAATGTAGAATCATTTTTGTTCAAGATATTCCTGATCATACCGATGACATTAAATCAACAGTTAGTATTCCATCGTGGAAAAGAATGTGTTATTGTATATTAAAAAATGATCATTTATGTCGTTTCATGGGATTTGGCGAAACAAAAGAATATTCAGAAAAAATAAAATTCTTAAAAGAAAAATATAAAGAGATTAGTGAGGAAAAGATAGATGAAGACTAAGATAGCTACTTTAATAAAAGAGATGGAAAAAGAATTAGAAAAATGTCAAAATCTTGAAGAAAAAATTAATGAAATAAATGAAATTAAATTAGCTATTCATTCTTTATCACCATTTAAAGATCAACCTGTTGATTGTGTATTATGGATTGATAATAAAAATGTTTTTGCCAATTCTTGGAATCCTAATCATGTAGCTCCTCCAGAAATGAAATTATTATATACATCTATTGAATGTGATGGATATACTCAGCCAATTGTTACTGGTAAAATGGAAGAAACAGGATATGAAATTGTTGATGGATATCATAGAAATTTAATTTTAAAATCTTATCCTGATATATATGAAAGAACAAAAGGATATCTTCCTATTGTTATGATAAATAAAGAGAAGAGTGATCGTATCGCCTCAACAATCCGTCATAATCGTGCTAGAGGATCTCATGAAGTTGATTTAATGGGTAATATTATTCGTGAACTTCATGATTTAGGAAGATCTGATGATTGGATTTCCTTACATCTTGGTATGGATAAAGATGAAATATTAAGATTAAAACAAATAACAGGACTTGCGGAACTATTCAAAGAAAAAGAATTTAGTCAAGCATGGGATAGAGATGAAAATCAATTAGACCATGATGAAGATATTATAAATTATTTAGATGAAGATTTGGATGAAGATGATGAAGAATTAGATAGTCCAAATGATGAAAATAAAGATGAATAATTTGTTATAAAGGGAGATGAAAATCATGACAAAAGTAGAACAAATTATGGATTTATTAATTAAAGATCATGAAAAAGAAGTTGAAATTGTAAATGTAACAGCTTATGGTTATCAATTTAATTATAATACTGATGTAATTGGATGTGTTTCACGTTATTGGTTTGGTAAACATGAAGTAATAGAACATATTGCTCCATTAAATTCCGAAAGTGAAAATCAAAATCGACCAGGAACATTAAAACCATCAACAGAATATGTCACTGTTCATGATACAGCTTCCGCAGCCCCAACAGCTGATGCATATAGACATGCTCAATATGTATCAAATGGAGGGGGAGGAACATCTTGGCATTATAGTTCAGGAAGTGATGGAATATACCATCAAATTCCTGATAATGAAGTTGCATATCATGCAGGTGATGGCACAAGATTTTTCAATTTATTAGATACAGGTGTTAAATACGAACATGAAAATCCTAAAATAACAATTGGTGATGATCATTATTATTATTTAGATAATAAAAAAACATTAATTAAAGTTCCTGAAATTGAAGAAGGAATATATCCAACAACTGATATGATTAATGATTATGGTATTATAATTGAAGAAAGAAATCATAATTATTGGATGGGTGAAACTTGGTATAGTCCAAGTTATAAAAAGGTTGCTAATTTTGGTGGTAATAGAAATTCAATTGGTATTGAAACAATGGTTAATCAAGGATCTAATCTATCATTAACATGGCATAAAACTGCAAAATTAGTTGCTCACTTATTAAAAGATAATAATTTAACACCTAATCGTGTTAAAGCACATCATTATTTTAGTGGAAAAGATTGTCCAATGACAATGCGTCGAAATCATTCATATTGGGAACACTTTTTATCATATGTGAAAGCAGAATATGACATTTTAATGTTATTAGATGATTCAATCCAAATCAAATTTACTTTCTTAACACCTGATTTATTAGATGATACAGGAATGGTAAAAGAAGCTAAAATTGGTGAAACTGTTTCTTATAATATAGTAGTAACAGATGGCAAAAATACCAAAGAAGTAACATTATCATCAAAAATTGTTCGTGTAAATTAATATAATATTTATAAGTACCATATTAATATATTATAAAGGCAAGATAGAAATCTTGTCTTTTAAAAACCTTAAAATATGAAAATCGTTTTCATTTATCTTTAAGTGTATTTTAATTTACTTTTTTTTATTTTGTGATAATACCCGAGTTTGCCTCGAATGGGGCTCTGTGATAATTTATAAATCTAATAATTTTTAAAAAGACAGTTAAAAATAAGC